>JAQUQA010000015.1:7271-14217 GCA_028716305.1 Candidatus Omnitrophota bacterium
CCGGCAGGCAGGTCGGCTGCCGAATTCCCATGCCTGCCTTTTCTAAATTTGGAATAAATCCCGTCATAGACGAAACTTTTTCGATACGACTTTTCCAGCTGCGAGATATCCCGGAAATCAACGTAGTATCCGGACCTCTCGCCGGTCAATAGGGCGTGTAAGGCATGATGAAAATCATCACACCACTGGGCGTCTATCCCGTACCCCCCCTGCGAGGCAGGACGGATAACCCGCGAATCATTGAGATCGCTTTCGGCGATAAGATAGTGCTCTTTACCCAGGCGCCGGGAAAGCTGCCGCGTGGCCTGCGAAATTTCTGCCAGGATGTGCTGCTTGCTCTTATCAAAAATACCGTGCACCGCGTCCAGCCTTAAGGCATCGATATGATAATGCTCGAACCAGTAAAGCGCGTTTTCAACAAAAAAATTCCTTACTTGGCGGCTGTGCGCACCGTCAAAATTTATCGCCTTGCCCCAGGCAGTGCAGTATTTATCGGTAAAGTACGGAGCGAACTCGGCGAGATAATTGCCTTCCGGCCCAAGATGATTATATACCACATCGAGGATTACGGCTATTGCTTTATTGTGGCATGCCGAAACCAGCTCTTTGAGCCCCTGCGGCCCGCCGTAAGACGCTTGCACGCTAAAAAGGTAGGTCCCGTCGTACCCCCAATTACGTTCTCCGGGAAAAGCCGCCACCGGCATCAACTCAATGGCGTTAATCCCTAAGTCCAAAAGCTCATCCAGCCGGGAAATTACGCCTTGAAAGGTCCCCTCACGGGTAAATGTCCCGACGTGAAGCTCATAGATGACCATTTGTTCCAAAGAGACATTCTTCCAGTTTACATCACTCCAGGTAAAACGGCTGTGATCTACAGCCTCTGAAGGGCCATGCACGCCATCAGGCTGGAAGGATGACGCGGGGTCAGGCCTAAGCAGAGAATTGGCGAGTTCGTATTGATACCTTAGCCCATCCCCGGCCCCCTCTAAAACAGCCCTCCAATACCCCTGACTGTCTTTCTGCATCGGGACCCTCTGTTCGCCGGAAGGAAAAATGGCTTTTAAAACCATTTTTTCCTGCAGAGGCGCCCAGACGCAAAATTCCAGGCTATTATCCGAATTGTAGAAACTGCCGATTCTCATAATTATAGAAAGTTAAAACCGTTTTGATTATAACACAACGGAGATTATTTTTCAGCTAAATAGTTATAATTCGTGCTGCGGACGGCGTTTGTGCGTTCCGTGAACGGTGTACTCAGAACGCCGAACACTGAACGCAAAACAAGAGTCTGGTATGAGGCCCATAAATTTGCGTATTAGTAAGCTAAATTAACGGTAGGTACGAATGTCCAGTGAGGAATTTATCGATGTGATGCGCGGCTTGACGGCCTTCGGCAACCGCCCAGACGATCAATGATTGGCCGCGGCGCATGTCGCCGCAGGAAAAGACACCTTTGCGGGAGGTCATAAAATCAACGCCTGTCTTGACGTTACCGCGCGGATCAAGCTCCAGCTTCAGTTCTCTCAATAATCCTTCCTTCTGGGGATGTAGAAATCCCAGGGCCAGGATCACCAGGTCCGCCTTGATCTCAAAATGGCTTCCCGAAAGCTCCTTTATCAACGGGCAGCCTTTTTCGTCACGGATAAACTCTACTCTAGCGCAAGAAATCTTATTTACTGCTCCGTTTTTTCCGATAAATTCTTTTGTCGATACACACCACTGCCTCGATCCGCCTTCCTGGTGGCTGGTAGAGTTTTTTAGGAGCAGGGGGTATTTCGGCCAGGGATACTCCTGGGTGCGGCATTCTGCGGGTTTCGGCATGATCTCGATCTGCACCACGCAGGCGGCACCTTGCCGGTGAGCGGTCCCCACGCAATCAGCTCCGGTATCCCCTCCGCCGATCACCACGACCTTCTTCCCTTTGGCATCGATTATCTCCCCAGGGCCGATTTCTTCTTTATTGATACGCTTATTCGCCTGAACAAGATACTCCATGGCAAAATGTATCCCTTGCAAATCGCGGCCGGGGATTAACAGGTCGCGCGGAGTCCGGCTGCCGCAGGAAAGGCAAACCGCGTCGAATTGCCGAACCAATCTTTCGACGGGGACATCCCCGGGGATATCTACCCCTGTGAAAAACTTAATCCCTTCTTTTTTCCAGATCGCGATCCTTCTGTCCAAAATCTTTTTTTCTAATTTAAAATCCGGTATCCCGTAACGCATAATCCCCCCGGCCCGGTTATCCCTCTCAAAAATCTCGACGCTGTGTCCGACCCGGTTCAATTGGTCGGCGCAGGAGAGGCCCGCGGGCCCGGAACCGACAATTGCTACTTTATTCCCGGTACGTTTTTTTGGCAAACGGGGCCGGACCAGGCCGTGCTTAAAGGCGTACTCAATGATAGAAAACTCATTTTCCCTGATCGTCACCGGGTCATCATTGATACCCAAAACACAGGAATATTCGCAAAGCGCGGGACAAATCCTACCGGTTATTTCCGGAAGGTTATTGGTGGCATCAAGAATAGAAAATGCCTTCTTCCAGCGGCCGGTAAATACCTGGTCGTTCCACTCCGGAATAAAATTACCCAGCGGACAACCCCAATGGCAAAATGGCGTACCGCAGTCCATACAGCGGCCGGCCTGTTCTTGGGAATGCCCCGGCTGCGGTAACAGGTTGACTTCACGGTAATCCTTGAGCCGCTCGCATACTGGACGGTATGCGGCAGTTTTGCGTTTCGTTTTCAGGAACCCTTTAATATCGCCCATAAATCTTCCTTTTACAAAAGTCACAGGTTCGAACGGCGTTGTTGCGTTCATCGAACGGCGTTCGCTGAACGCTAAACACTGAACGCCGTACGAGTCTATGTGACATGTAACCTTATGACCGCATATTGATTTGTTAATACCTCATTTAAAACTTTCCTCACCCGTCTGAAACCTCCGCCAGATCCAGTTTCTTTTCCAGTTTTACGCTTTCCAGAATGCGCTTGTATTCCAGAGGGATAACCTTTATGAAGTGCCTCATCTGCTTTTTGTCGTTTTCCAGGATGCTTTTGGCCACCGGGCTTTTTGTATAATGCCAATGGCTGGAAAGCAAGGTCCTGACGGTCGCCAGATCATCTGCGTTTAACTGCTCAAGCGCCACCATATCAAGATTGCAGCGCTGGCGAAAATCATCTTCCCGGTCATAAACGTAAGCGATCCCCCCGGACATCCCAGCAGCAAAATTCCTGCCTGTCTTTCCAATGATCACCACCCTGCCGCCGGTCATATATTCACACCCATGGTCACCGAGCCCCTCGACTACCGCGCTTAAACCGGAATTCCTCACGCAGAACCTCTCTCCGGCAATCCCTCTAATGTAAGACTCTCCGCTGATTGCCCCGTAAAAAGCGGTATTGCCGATGATCACGTTATCCTGGGCCGGGTAATCCGCCCGACGGTCAGGATAGATAACGATCCTTCCGCCGCAGATCCCTTTACCGACATAATCATTGGCCATACCCTCCAGCGCGAAGCTTACCCCCCGGGCAAGCCAAGCGCCAAAACTTTGTCCGGCAACGCCGCGGAAAAGGATTTGAATCGAATCATCCGCCAGGCCTTCTTCACCAAAAATCCTGGAGATCTCTCCGCTTAACATTGCCCCCACCGCCCTATTGGTGTTGTTTATCGGAAACTCTGCTAAAACATTTTGCTTTAGCTCCAGGGCCGGCTTAGCCAGTTTTATAAGCTGACAATCAAGGACTTTATCGATACCGTGGTCCTGTTTTATCGTGCAACGGCTCGCTACCGTTTTGGCTTCCGGAGGCCTGTAGAGAATACGCGAAAAATCCAGCCCTTTGGATTTCCAGGACAAAAGGTCTTTATTCATTTCCAGCAAATCGGTCCTGCCGATCATTTCGTCCAGGCGCCTTACCCCCAAAGAACTCATGATCTGCCGTAGTTCTTCGGCGACAAAACGGAAATAGTTTTCTATGTATTGCGCTGACCCGCAGAACTTCTTTTCTAAAAGCGGATCCTGGGTCGCCACCCCCACGGAACAATTATTGAGATGGCAATGGCGCAGCATCACACAACCCAAGGTGATCAGGACCGCGGTGCAAAACCCGAATTCTTCCGCGCCTAAGAGCGCGGCAATCGCCACATCCCTGCCGGTGCGCATCTGTCCGTCGGTCTGCAGGCGAACCCTGCTTCTTAAATCATTCAAAACCAGGGTCTGCTGTACTTCGGAAAGCCCTAACTCCCAGGGGAGCCCCGCGTGTTTTATCGAGCTTAAAGGAGAGGCCCCTGTCCCGCCGTCACCCCCTGATATTAAAATCATATCCGCGTGGCCTTTAGCCACCCCGGCGGCGATTGTCCCCACTCCGATCTCGGAAACAAGCTTTACGCTAATCCGCGCTCTGGGATTGACATTCTTCAGATCAAAGATCAGCTGAGCCAGGTCTTCAATGGAATAAATATCGTGGTGCGGTGGAGGAGAAATCAAGGTCACTCCGGGCGTGGTATAGCGCGTACGTCCGATGATCGCGCTTACTTTATGCCCGGGCAACTGTCCCCCTTCTCCGGGTTTTGCCCCCTGGGCGATCTTGATCTGCAGCTCATCGGCATTCACCAGATAATTTGCGGTTACCCCGAAGCGGCCCGAGGCCACCTGTTTGATCGCGCTTCTCGCGGAATCGCCGTTAGCAAAGGGGGTAAAACGAGCGGGATCCTCTCCTCCTTCTCCGGTATTAGACTTACCTTTGAGGCGGTTCATGGCGATAGCAATGGTTTCATGGGCGCCCCTGGAGATCGAACCAAAACTCATTGCCCCAGTGGCAAAACGACGGAATATCTCTTCTGAGCGCTCGACCTGATCCAAGGGAATGGATTTCCCGGGCCTGAACTTCAGAAGGCTGCGTAATGTCGTAGGGTTTTCCGACTGGTCGTTAATCAACCGGGAAAACTCCTCATATTTACGAAAGTCATCTTTGCGGACCGCTTCCTGCAGCGTGGCAATACTCTGCGGATTCCAGAGATGGAATTCGCCGTCTTTTTTCCATTGATACAACCCGCCGGTGACAAGGACCTGGGCGGCGGCATCCATCCGGCTAAAGGCCTGGGCGTGCCTGGCAAGGGTCTCCTTTAAGATGGTTCTCAAATCCCCGCCCCCGATTCTTGAGGCAGTACCGCTAAAATAACCGGCGATTATTTTTTCGGAAAGCCCAACTGCCTCAAAAATCTGCGCCCCGCGGTAACTCTGGAGAGTGGAAATCCCCATCTTGGAAAGGATTTTCAGGATCCCCTTATCTATGGCTTTTATGTAATTGTCCACGGCCTTTTCGCAAGCCATGGTTAACCCCTCTTCTTCGATTAAATAGCCAATGGCCTGATAGGCCAGGTAGGGATTGACGCAATCCGCTCCATAGCCAAATAACAGAGCGAAATGATGGACTTCTCGCGGCTCCGCGCTTTCTAAAACTATACCTATCTGCGTACGTAAGGATTTTTTGACCAGATACTGATGCACCGCGGCGACGGCCAAGAGCGCGGGGATAGCGGCATGATCCTTGTTTACCCCCCGGTCGCTTAAGATAACAAAAGTATACCCGTTTTTAATTGCCTCTGCCGATTCACGGCAGATACGCCGAATGGCCTTTTGCAGCCCCTGCGCTGATTTAATCCCGAATAATAAAGAAATGGTCCTGGTGCGGAATCCTTTTTCCGATACGCCGCGAATCGATTCCAACTCCGCGTCTTGCAGCACCGGATTGTTTACCAGTATTTTACGGCAGTGCCCGGGTGTCTGGTCCAGAATATTCTTTTCCGGTCCCAAATACGTGTGCAGGCTCATGACAATCTCTTCGCGGATCGGATCTATTGCCGGATTGGTTACCTGCGCGAATAACTGTTTGAAGTAATTGTAAACCAGTTGCGGCTTTTTTGACAAAACCGCTTGCGGCGTATCATTGCCCATTGAGCCAATCGGCTCCTGGGCATTCTCGACCATCGGCTTGATAATGAACTTCAGGTCCTCCCGTGAATATCCGAATGCCTGCAGCTGCGCCAACAACCCTTTTTTATCCTTCGTTCTCGGTCCTTGGTCCTTGGTCCTTGGTCCTTTATTCCTCAGACTATGCAAATTCAACATATTCTCTTTAAGCCACTTCCCGTACGGCTGTAAATCTGCCATATTTTCTTTAATCAGGGAGTCATCGATGATCCGGCCTTCTTGCGTATCGACAAAAAGCATCTTTCCCGGCTCAAGCCTGCCGGAACGCAGGATCAAAGATGGATCGATATCCAGCACCCCCATCTCTGAAGCCATGATCACGTAGTCATTTTTTGTCACAAGATACCGGGCAGGGCGCAGGCCATTCCGGTCAAGCACTGCGCCGATTCTTGTACCGTCGGAAAAAGCGATCGCTGCCGGGCCGTCCCAGGGCTCGATCAGACAGGCGTGGTAGGTATAAAAATCCCGTAATTTCTTATCCATTAGACGGTTTTGCTCCCAGGCTAAGGGCAATAACATCATCATTACCTGAGGCAGGGACCTGCCGGCCAGGACCAGAAGCTCAAAGACATTATCGATTGCCGCGGAATCACTACCCTGCGGGACAATCGCCGGTAAAGATTTCTTTAATTCCTTGCCGAACAAGCCGCTTTCCAGCAGGCTTTCCCTGGCGCGCATCCAATTGATGTTACCCCGCAGCGTATTTATCTCCCCGTTATGCGCCAGGAAGCGGAAAGGCTGCGCCAGGTCCCACGTAGGAAAAGTATTGGTACTGTAACGCGAATGCACCAGACACAAGGCGCTCTTCAGGCCTTCTGCTTTTAAATCCGGGAAAAAATCCTCCAGTTGCTGCGGCATCAATAACCCTTTGTAAGAAACCGTGCGGCAAGAGAGGTTCGTAATATAAAAAAGCGACCCTGATTTCAACTTTGACCCGCGAACAAGATTTTCCGT
>JAQUQA010000016.1:0-11059 GCA_028716305.1 Candidatus Omnitrophota bacterium
CTTCTTTGGGGAAAAAGGCATCCGAGGCCAGGCAGGAATTCTTACAGAGCTTTCCCGACTTTTTCCTGGCAATCATCACGGAATCAACTCTCGACATCTGCCCCGCCCCGATACCCACGGTTTTTGTCCCGCTGGCCAGAATAATAGCATTTGATTTGACGTGCTTGGCCACTTTCCAGGCGAAAAGCAGACTTTCCATTTCCTTCTTCCCGGGTTTTCTTTTGGTCACCACTTTGAGATTCTCCGGGATATAGGTTTCCATGTCTTTATCCTGAACAAGCAGGCCTCCGCTTACTTTCTTGAGGTCGCTTTCTTTTAACGGCGCCAGATCAGGTAATTCGATCAACCTTAAATTCTTTTTCTCGCGAAAAAGCTCCCTGGCCTCTTTAGCATAAGATGGAGCAATAATGCATTCCAGGAACCCGCTTTTCACCACCAGCCTGGCGGTCTCCAGGTCCATCGGGCGGTTCAACGCCACAATCCCGCCAAAGGCAGAAAGCTTATCGCACTTCCAGGCTTCCAGATAGGCCTTATGTAAATTTTTATCCTCAGCGGCCCCGCAAGGATTATTATGTTTTACTACGACTGCCGCGGGAAGTTTAAATTCTTTTGCCAACTCGAAGGCGGCATTCAGGTCGAGTATATTGTTAAAGGAAAGCTCTTTTCCCTGCAGCTGCTTTATTTTTCCTAACCCCTCATTTTTCCCTTTTTCCTTATAAAAGGCGGCTTTTTGATGGGGATTCTCGCCGTAACGCAGCTCCTGAATTTTTTCAAAACCTAAAGTCAGCTCTGCAGGGAAACCCTCTCCCTGCCCCTTGACCCCTGCCCCTTGCCCCTGAAGATGCTGCTTTAAATAATCGAATATCGCCGCGTCATATTTACTGGTACGCTCAAAGACCTCCACCCCCAGTTCCCGTAAAAGGCCTTCGCTTAAGGCCCCCTTATTACGCCTGAGCTCTTCGATCACCTGGAGATAGCGATCAGGGTTGCAGATTACCGCGACCGACTGATGGTTTTTTGCCGCCGAACGCAGCATTGAAGGCCCGCCGATATCGATATTTTCGATCGCCTCGGCGATGCTGACATTCGGTTTCCGGGTGGTTTTCTCAAAAGGATACAGGTTGACCACTACCATATCGATCAGGCCGATAGCGTGCTCCTTGACCGTGGCCATGTGTTCCGTATTCTCCCTTAAGGCCAGCAGCCCGCCGTGGATCTTGGGATGCAGGGTCTTGACCCGGCCATCGAGCATTTCGGGAAAACCGGTGTGTTCGGAAACTTCTTTTACCGGGATGCTGTTCTCGCGGAATAATTTCGCCGTTCCTCCGGTAGAGAGGATCTCCACGCCAAATTTATGCAACTCCTGCGCCAGCTCGAGAACTCCCGTTTTATCCGAAACGCTGATCAACGCACGCTTAATCTTGACCATCTTTCTCTCCTCTATTTTTAGGATCAGTAAATATTTTGTTTTACATGAATCCGGATGTTTTCGAGCGAATGAAGCTCTTAGACTCTTATTTTTGTGGGTGGCTTGGGCTGATTTCGAGCGGGGCATCAAAAACCCCGAGCGGCCACGGTGTCCGAGCGAAAGCGAGGACGAGCGAGGGGTTTTTGCTGAGCGTAAGCACACCCCACGGTGGGGCACTGCTTGCGTCCCCGCGAGAAACAGACCAAGACAGGACCCGCAAAATAATGCGGGATTCCTAGGGGCAAAAAATCAAAAGAGCTAAATTATTTATTGAAACGGAAGTTTACGAGGTCCGTATCCTGCATTACGTAATCTTTATTCTCCAGTCGCATTTTCCCGGCCTGCTTAGCCGCGTTCTCTCCCCCAAACTTAATAAAATCGTCGAAACTGATGATCTCGGCGCGGATAAAGCCTTTCTGAATGTCTGAATGGATGCTCCCTGCCGCCTCCCAGGCGCTTATCCCTTTCCTGATCAACCAGGCACGGGTCTCTTTTTCACCGGTCGTAAAAAAACTGATATACCCGCCTTCCCGCACGGCGCGGAACAATAAATTATCCAGATTTTCCAATTCTTCTTTTTCCGCGATGACCACCGCCCGCAGCGTTGCCAGGGAATAGGCAGAGATCGCCTTTTTTTGAGCCTCGTCCAAACCGGCGCTGGAAACGAGTTCCTCCTTTTCCAGAACGCCCTTTAATTTCTCGGCGATTGCCTTTTCAGCGGCGTCGCTGATCCGCCCCAGGCGCGTCTCGATAAATTCCAGGTCTTTTAAGATCAGGTCCGCGCGAAAATCCTTGGTAGTGATGATTGCGTCCGCTTCAGATATAGCGTCCTGGCCCACTAACTCCACCTGGACATAGGTCTTTTTCTTGGCCTTGGTGATCTTATCCACCTGGTCTAAACGGCTGTCCTTAACGTTATATTTTCCTAATTTTATTTCCGGGAGAGAAAAAATCGAGATTTTCATTTTATACTTCCACTTCTTCTTTCTTCGAAGCCTGGTATTTGGTGATGATCCCGGCTGCGATTTTGTGCGGCACTTCTTCGTAATGGGAAAAACGCATGGTGTAAGACCCCCGCCCGCCGGTAAGCGAACGCAGGTCATTGGCATAAGTAAACATCTCTGCCAGGGGGATCTTTGCCTTGACCACCTGGGTCTTGCCCTTGACATCCATCCCCATGATCCTGCCGCGCCGGGAGTTGATATCCCCGGAAATGGCGCCCAGGAAATCTTCGGGTATAAAAATACTGACATCCATTACCGGTTCTAAAAGCACTGCTCCGGCAGCGACGATCGCCTTACGTAACGCCATGCCACCGGCAATCTGGAAAGCCATATCCGAAGAATCGACTTCATGGTAGGAGCCGTCCACAAGTAATACCCGGATATCCTGGATGGGATAACCGGCCACAGCCCCTTCTTTACAGGCCTGCAAAACCCCTTTTTCCACCGAGGGAATGAAGTTCCTGGGGATGGCCCCTCCGAAAATCTTATCGACAAATTCAAAACCCTTGCCTCTTTCCAGAGGCTGCACCTCGATCCAGACGTCGCCGTATTGACCGCGCCCGCCGGACTGCCTTTTAAACTTCCCCTGGACCTTCGCCGCCTTGGTAATGGTCTCCTTATAAGAGACCTTTGGCGTCCCCATCTCTACTTCTACGTTAAACCTTTTCTTGAGCCTCTCCACCATCACCGTCAGGTGCAGATCCCCTAACCCAGAGATAAGCAGTTCTTTTGTCTGGGGGTCATGGGTGACCTTAAAGGTCTGGTCTTCAGCGGTCAGCTTATGCAATGCCCCGGAGATCTTATCCTCGTCCTGCCGGGATTTCGGCTTCACCGAGGCGGAGATCGCGGGCTCGGGGAAAACTATCTCATCAAAAAGAACCGGATGCTTCTCATCGGCCAGGGAATCCGAAGTAAAGGTCTCTTTCAGCTTGGCCAAGGCAATAATGTCTCCGCAGCTGGCCGAGTCCACCACACGCTGTTCTTTTCCCTGCAGCAGGTAAACCGGCCCTATCCTTTCCCTGATTTTCTTGTTTACATTATAAAAACCGGTATTAGAAACCAGTTTACCGGAGAAAAGCCTCAACAGCGTGAGTTGCCCGACATAGGGATCGGCGATTGTCTTAAAGACAAAGGCCGCCAAAGGCCCTTCTTCTTTTGGGGCAACTTCGCTTCGCTCTTCAGGCTGCGCGGGATTTCTGGCGGTTGTGCTTACCCTTTCCAAAGGCGAAGGAAGGTAATGGATAATGGCATTAAGCAGTTCCTCGATCCCCTCTGCGCTAAGCGCCGACCCTTTGAGCACCGGGAAAACCTTGCGCCTGTCCATCGCCAGATGCAGCCCCGTCTCGACTTCCTCCGGGGATAATTTTGCGCCTTCCAGGTATTTTTCCAGAAGTTTATCGTCGCTCTCCGCCACCGCCTCAATTAGATCCGGGGCATCCAGAGACTCGACGGTGACCGCGTTTTTAGACAGCCGCTCTTTGATATCCTGCAGGGCCTTAGGGAAATCCGCGCCTTCCTTATCAAGCTTGTTCACAAAAATAAGGCAGGGCAGGCCGGCCTCTTCGAGAAGCTGCCAGGCCCTTTCCGTTCCGACCTCTACCCCGGATCCGGCATCCACGACAACGACCGCGCTATCAACCGCCCTGATCCCGGAGATCACCTCTCCCAAGAAATCGGCGTACCCCGGGGCATCAATAAACTGGATCCTGGATTCTTTGTAATCACAATAAAGGAGGCTGGAATTAATGGAACTCTTTCTTTCGATTTCGTCCGAACTATAGTCGCTGACGGTTGAACCGTCGTTGACACTGCCTTTGCGCGTGGTGGCCTTACTGAAAAAAAGCAGGCTTTCCGCTAAAGTTGTTTTTCCGCACTGGGCGTGGCCTAAAAGAATAAAGTTCCTTTTGTTCTTGACTTCCATAGTGTTACGCTCCTTTTGTGATTACGGCTTTTGGCGGGAATCATTATTTAGGAATATACCCACTAGAAAGAGGAAAATTCTGCCTTTTTCGGCATACTATCAAAAAGCGAAATCGTATTTTGATTATATAATATTATGGGGGCAGGGTCAAGAAATAACCTGCGAAAGGGGCTACTCGATCTGCCGGCTGATCTCTTCGGCAAAAGTGCGGGTATTGATCGGTTTCATTATATAGGTACTCTTACTGATCTCTTTCATCCTGGCTATGCCTTCTTCTAAAACTGAGGCGGTTACGAAAATAATCGGGATATCACAGGTGGATTCGTCTCCCCGCAAGACCTTGGCCGCGGCAACACCGTTCATATCGGAAAGCCGCAGGTCTATGATTATGGCAGCGGGCCTTTCTTCGCGGGCAAGGGTGATCCCGCTTAATGCATCCAGCGCCTCGATCACCTCGTAATCGGCTTTTTCTAAGAGAAATTTCTCCAGCCTGCGGTTATTGGCGTTGTCTTCGATAAGGAGAATCCGCTTCTTCATCAAATTAACGTTTCAGCGGCAGGGTAAATTTCACCGAAGTGCCTTTATTCAGGCCCTGCGACTCGATCCAGATCCTACCGCCGTGCAGCTCAACCAGTTTTTTAGAGTGAGAAAGGCCCAATCCCGTCCCTTCGATGGCGCGCGAATATGGGCTGTCGATCCGCTGAAAAGCCTCAAAAAGCTTTCCCAGGTTTTCCGGGGCAATGCCGATACCGTTATCCCAAACCTCCACTTCGATTTCAGAATCGCTTCTTTTGGCCCGGATACCCATTTTCCCGCCCAGTGGAGTAAACTTAACCGCATTGGAAATTAAATTATAAACAATCTGTTTTACCCTGCGCTCATCGGCTTCTACATGACCGATATCTTCCGGTATCTCGGGAAGGACTTCGATTTTCTTGCGGAAGGCGATTTCTTTTATCAAAATCAGGGTATCTCCCAGCAATTTCTTAATCTCCAAATTAGACGGGGAAATCTCCATTTTCCCGGCTTCCATCTTGGCTAAATCAAGGATATCGCTGATCAACGCCATAAGGTGTTTTCCGCTGACCAGGACATAATTCAGGAATTCCTTTTGCTGTTCATTAAGCGGGCCTGACTTTTCATCGGCTAAAATCTCGGCGAATCCGATGATCGAATTAAGCGGGGTCCGTAATTCGTGGTTCATCGTGGCCAGGAATTCCGACTTCGCGTTATTGGCCTTTTTTAATTGCTCGGCTAGACAGGTTAATTCCTCGTTTACCCGGGTGAGCTCCTGGGTACGCTCTTTTACCTTGCTTTCGAGGCTCAGATTAAGCAGCCTGGTTTCTTCATTGGCCGAAACAAGCTGTTTCTGCAATTTTAACTGGCTATTGTACAAGTTGGCGTTATCCAGGGCCAGGCTAACCAGTGAAGCGAAAATATTGGCCTTATACAAATCAATTTTCGTAAAATTCTCAAGGATATTTATGCGATTAACCGAGAGGATACCCAGGACCGTATTATTTTTTATCAAGGGGATGACTATCGCGGATTTGATCTCTTCCCTGCAGCCGACATCCTTGAAGCGTTCGTCATTTCTTAAGCCGTTAATCAGTATTATCGCTTCTTTGTTTTCCGCTACCCAGCCGGCGATTCTTTCTCCCAGGGCCAGCCTGGTCTGCTTTTTTACCTGCTCGTCCAATCCGCTGGAAATAGCTATGGAGAGTCCGCCGCTTTCATCAAAGAGCATTACCGAGGTATCATCTCCCTGCAGTACTTTCATTGCCAGATCGACGATAGTTTTTAAAAGAGCTTCTAATTCGATGGTGGAAAAGATTTTTTTGCTTATCTCGTATAACGCCACCGTCTCCGTCAGCTGATGCTTCTCCAGGGCCTTCTCGATTAAAACCGCGATCCTGTCACTGCTGACGGGCTTTTCCACATAATCATAGGCCCCCTCCCTCATACTCTCGATAACCGTGTTGATCGATCCGTATCCCGTGATCATAATCGCCTCGATCTCGGGATTGATCTTCTTCAGCTCTTTCAGTGTCTGGATACCGTCTATGTCGGGTAGTTTAATATCGAGCAGCGCGACATCGAATCTGCTTTTTTTTGCCTTCTCAAGCGCCTCTTGACCGCTGGCGGCAGTTTCCACCTTATAGCCTTTTCTGCCCAGGCTATGCAAAAGGGTCTCCAGGACTACCTGCTCATCATCCACGATCAGGATTTTATTCATTTACGGAAAAGCTTATTCGAGGTAAGTGTAAATTTTGCCCTTATAATTGCGCAGAACATACTTTCCTTTGGCCTGGGAAAGGATGTAGTTGGGGCCCACGGGGATCTTTCCGCCTCCTCCCGGGCCGTCGATGACATAGGTGGGAACTGCGTATCCGGAAGTATACCCCCTTAGTTTTTCCATAATATTGATCCCTGTGGCTACGGGGGTGCGGAAATGCTGCGTGCCTCTGACCGGATCGCACTGATAGATGTAGTATGGCCGCACGCGAATCTGTAATAATTCCTGCATAAGTTTTCTCATGATAAAAGGCCGGTCGTTGATCCCTTTCAAAAGCACTGTCTGGCTCCCCAGAGGGATCCCCGCGTCGGCCAGCATTTCACAGGCGATACGGCTGCGTTTGGTAATTTCCTTGGGGTGATTAAAATGGATACTGACCCAGAGAGGCGAATATTTCTTAAGCATATTTACCAGCTTTTCGGTAATCCTCTGCGGCAAGGTAACCGGCACCCGCGTTCCCAGTCTCAGAAACTCTACATGCGAGATAGAGCGTATTTTTTGCACCAGATCCTCAATCTGCTCATCTTCCATGATTAAAGGGTCTCCGCCGGAAATAAGCACATCCCTGACCTTACGGTTGCTTTTTATATAATCGATCGCCGCGTCAAATTTACCGGCGGAGTTTTCCGATTTTTCTTCGGTCTGGCCGACCAGCCTTCTGCGGGTGCAATGCCGGCAATACATGGCGCAATGTTCCGTAGACAATAAAAGCACCCGGTCGGGATATCTATGCACCAAATGTGGAGCGGGCGAATCCCTGTCTTCGGCACAAGGATCGGTCATTTCATGGGGAGCGACTAGAAATTCCGCGCTTACCGGCACCGCCTGACGCCTGATCGGGCAATTTGCATCATCCGGGTCCATCAGGCTTGCCCAATAAGGGGTAATCGCCATCGCTAGTTTGCCTTTTGCCTTGTCCGTCCCCTTGTCCTCCTCCGGGGTCAACTTGATGATCTGGCTCAGCTCCTCTTTACTGCGGATCCGGTGTTTGAGCTGCCAATGCCAATCCTCCCAATCCAAAGGATTAACATCTTTGTAAATCGCGATCTGCTGATAATCGCGTATCCGCCTGATACTGCGAATGGGCAGAGAGATAATTTCCGGTGAAACTTTCTGCTGTTCGCTAACAGCGGTATTATTATTTAGGCTGCTCAACTCTGACCTTTCTTCTTTCCATGGCGCTCATTAAGATGGCATTGATCAAATCCTCGTATTTCATTCCGGCGGCATATGCCATTAGAGGAAAGTTAGATTCCTTGGGATCCAGCCCGGGTAAAGGATTTATTTCCAAAACATAAGGGGTATTATCCGCGGTCAGGCGGATATCCGTGCGCGAAATATCGAAACAGCCTACCGCCCGATGCGTCCTTAAGGCCGCATCCTTGACCCGGGTCTCTATTTCCTTATCCAAACGGGCCGGACAGTAAAATTCCGGCGCCAGGCCCAGGGCGGCGGACCCCTGGAATTCTTTCATCCGCCAGGAATAAAAAAATTCGCCGCTGTTCCTGCAATTAGAAAAATCTATTTCCAGCACCGGCAGTATCACCACCTTGCCGTTTTCCAGGATTCCCACCGTAAGCTCTTTACCATCGATAAACTCTTCGACCAACGCCTCCTGCCTGTAGATGTTGGTGATCTCCTGGATCTTCTTATAAAGATCGGTTTTCGCAAAAACTACGCTTGAACGGTCTATGCCTTTTCCGGACCCCTCGCGGTTTGGTTTGACAATTAAAGGAAAGCGCAGCTCGCGATCGAGTTCTTCGCTGTCTTTGGAAAAAAGCTGGAAGTTCGGAGTGGGGATATTTTCTGCTTTGAGGATTTTTTTCGTGAAGGCCTTATTCAGGGCCAATGCCAGGGAAAAACTCCCCGAACCCGTGTAAGGAATATTCAGATGGTCCAATATCGCGGGGACCTCCGACTCGCGGAATTTTCCGAATTTCCCCTCGGCAATATTGAAAACCATATCTACCCGATTTTGTTTCAGGTAGGAGATCAGCCGCGGATGATCGACATCAACGGTATCGACACTGTGCCCTTTGACCCGCAGCGCCCCGGCTATCGCGTCGACGGTTTCCGGAGAATCGAACTCGGAGAAAAAATCCGGGGGCTTGGAATCGTCCTTCTTCTTCAGATTGCAGGTCAGGGCTACTTTCATGGATTATTCTAAATTATATCTTTTTAAAGCGCTTTTTAAAATCCTGCCGATCATCTCTTCGTATGTAATTCCCATCCTTTTGGCGATCAGCATAAAGACGTCTTCCGTGGATAATGAAGGTAACGGGTTAATCTCCAGGACATAGGCGTTGCCCCGTTCGTCCATCCGGAAATCGATCCTGCCGAAATCGCGGCATTCTACCGCCTGATAGGTCTTTAGGGCATACTCCCGCATCATCTGCTCTGTTTCGGCTGAGATCTCCGCCGGACAGACATACTCCAGTTTATCGGAGGCAATCCGGGCGAAGGTATAGAACTTTTCGTTTAATTCTACCTTACCGTCTATTTTGATCTGGACAACCGGCAGTGCCTCTGCGGGGTCGTTTCCGATCACCGCAACGGTAAACTCCTGCCCGGCAATGAATTCCTCCACCAACGCAGGCTGCTTATAGGTATTGATGATAATCTCTACCTGTTTCTTCAGCTCCTGCGCATCCTTCACGCGTGAATTCTCGCTTAATCCTTTAGAGGAACCTTCAAAGCGCGGCTTGACGATCATCGGGAACTTACAATGGTCGGTATCCGAAAGCTCTGCCAGGGCCTTTATCTCGAAAAACTTCGGGGTAGGAATTTTTTCCGCGATAAAAATCTTTTTCGCGATCACCTTGTCCAGCGTCAATCCCAGGGTCAGGGCGTCTCCTCCGACAAAGGGGATCCCGGCCATCTCCAAAAGTATGGGAACCTGTGATTCGCGATTCCTGCCTTCTATCCCTTCGGAAATATTAAAAACAATGTCGACTTTCAGGGAATCCAGTTTTTCCAGAAGGTTAGAGGCGTTTCCGATCCTCTCGACACGGAATCCGTTTGATTCGATTGCCTTGGCGATGACGTCGATCGTGGAGGGGTGGTCAAACTCCGCATTCGCATCCAGAGGATCCCCTTCTTTAAACTGGTAATCTGTCTTTAAATCGTAGGTTAATCCGACTGTTTTCATCTATACGCAAAAAAAGGGCTCCTCTTGTATCATTGAGCCCTCACTCCCTTTCTAATTTTTCACTTTTTTTATTTAAACCCCTCTTAAAAAATATTAAAATCGGTTGCCGATCAACTTTTATACTTGTTTTTTATCATAACATCTATTCTTTGTCAAGAGTTTTTTATCGACGGGAAAACACTAAATTTATTATTTTTTTAAAAAAATTGCGCAAAATCACTTTTTTTCTCTAAATTTATCTTTTACGCCGGCGGTCAAACGCGGCTGCGATAACCCTGAAAACCTCTTTTTTTATAAAGCCGGGCCGAAAAAACATAATATGCGCCCAGCTTAGGCATTCATAAAACAGTATTCCCGGCAGATGCAGCAAAAAACCCAAAAAACTTTCGTTTTTGATCAGTGTCAGATAACGGTTTTTCACGAGGTCCCTGAAGAGGTCTTCGTTCAGGTATCTTCTGGCAAAAGGCCGGTTGACCCCCTCTGCGCTTCTCACCGTGCCTCCCCGGATATGATAGGCTACCGCGGAAGGAACATAAAATCCCAGCCACCCCTTGCGTTGCGCCCGCCATGACACATCCAGGTCCTCATAAAAGATCCCGAACCGCGAATCAAAATATTCTCCGCCTTCCTTTATCGACTCGAGCATGGCGCGGGAATAAAAGGCCGCTGCTCCGTTGACACCGAAAACATATTCCGGTTTTTCAAACTGCCCCCGATCGGGTTTTCCGTATCCCCTTTCCCGCGCCGTGCGCCAATAACTCAAAAATAACCCCGTGCTATCGAGTGTTTTTTTGTCCGCGCGCATAAGTTTACCGCTGACCATGCCGACTTTTTTGTCTTTGAAAAACCCTTTCCAGGCCTGCGAAATATAATTTTCATCAAGCACGACATCATCATTAAGGCAAAGCACGTATTCTCCCCGGCTTTTGGCGATTCCGAAATTCAATGCCTGGCAATACAAAAGATTCTCCCGAAATGAATATAATGCTATCCCCTTAAACGAATCCGCAATTTCCCGGGAGGAGCGCTCATCCGAAGCGTTATTGATTACGATGATCTCGAGATCTACCCCCTGCTGCGGCCGCAATGACCGCAGGCAGGGATCAAGATAATCCCTCCTGGCGCAGGTAACGATGATTACGCTGATAATTTGTTTTGACGTCGATTCCATCTTGAACTAAAATTATAACATAATGTATATTCCGCTGCTACTCTTAATCTT
>JAQUQA010000016.1:11159-14213 GCA_028716305.1 Candidatus Omnitrophota bacterium
GGCAGGGATCAAGATAATCCCTCCTGGCGCAGGTAACGATGATTACGCTGATAATTTGTTTTGACGTCGATTCCATCTTGAACTAAAATTATAACATAATGTATATTCCGCTGCTACTCTTAATCTTTCTGCGCCCCTTTATCAGTTCCCTCGCCTTTATTCATGCAAACCTTGTTTACTCCTGCCTTTTTATAGGCGCGGTCTTTCTCTGGTTTTTTTCAAAAAAAAGGGCGGACCTTCCGGAAAAAGAGGTCAGCTTCCCACTGGTCATATTTTTACTTGCCGTGACCCTGTCTTGGTTATTCTCGTCTGACAAAAATAACGGGGTAAAAGAGCTCTACGGGTATTTTACGAGTGTGATCATCTTTCTCTTCGCCTTCTTGCTGACGCAGAAGGAGGATGAACAGTTAAGAACTGTCTTAAGCGCTTCCGCATTCGCCATCGGGATCCTGGCTATCTACCAATATTTTTTCGGCTTCCGGCACGTTCTGGAATACATGCAAAAAGAGGGGGTTACCAGCGAATTCGCCTTGGATTATCTCAGCCGCAGGCGGGTATTCTTCCCTTTTGTCACCCCCAATATCCTCGGGGTATATCTGGCGATGTGCATCTTCCTGGTGCCGAAAAACAGGAGCCGCCTGGCGATCATCCTGCCTTTGGCGATTGCCCTGCTTTTAACTAAATCCCTGGGGGCAATCATCAGTATTTTACTGGCCAGCCTGGTGGTTCTTTATTGTAGAAAGCGCGCAAAGAAAAAAGAGCTGGCCATCTTTATAGGAATTATCTGCGCGGCGATCATCATATTTTTCTTAAGGTCTTCACAGGAAGGAACGCACCACCAACCGTTTTTTTCCGGCTTGATGCGTTTTAACTATTGGCGGGAAACTATTTCCCTGATCAAACAACACCCCCTCTTGGGGATGGGGCCCGGTAACTTCAATCTTCCGGAATCCCGTTATGCCCATAACTCTTATCTGCAACTCTGGGCAGAAACCGGGCTCCTGGGGTTTGCCTCTTTCCTCTGGCTGGCCTGGGCAATACTGAGAAAGGGGTTAAAAGAAAAATCTCCTGTCTTGACCGTCTTCTTAATCTTCCTCTTCCATAATCTGATCGATTTTTCTTTTTTTCTTCCGGAAGTTTCTTTTATCTGGTGGCTGGCGGGCGGATTGATAGCCGGAAAAACTAAAAAGGCCGGTTAATCGCCCTGCGCGGGAGATTTCCTGTAGACGAAGACGTATGATCCATCAATCAAGTACCGGCCTTCCAGCTTGAGGGCCATCCCTAAAGATTTCATTACGGAAAGAGAGTTTTCATCCAGGCTGCCATCCCGCTCCCACCCCGAATAAATAACCCATAGCCTTTCGAAGTTAAGATGCTCAACCTTATGATGGGGAATGGTAAACTGATTCTCCTGTATCATCCTGCCCCAGCTGGAATCGGGGATTTTCGGATCGAAGAAAAAAAGGAGTTCCGGCAGCTTTTCGCGGCCGTAGTATCTTGCCGGCCCAAGGACCGCGTCATTGGTAAAAGCGATCAGGTCTTTTGCCGCCACGTTCACCTGGAGAAACTTGACCAGCGGCTTGACGGGTTTTTTGGTATAACTGCCCAGATGATAATCCAGCCCCATAAACATCCGGTCGCTGAAATAAAAGAAGTCGGCGGACAAAGTCAAAACCAGCATCGCGGCGATGGCCAGGAATCTTATTTTTTTCCCCAAAGCGAATACCCCAAAGGAAAAAAAGAGGTAAAAATACGGGCTAAAAAGGATCAGGCAACGGTTAAGATAAATGGAGAAAAATGCCCGGGAAAAGATAAAAATCGCCAAAAGCGGCAAAATGAATAAAAAGCCGCAGAAGGCTACAGCGGGACCACCCCCGCCCCCCTTATTTAATGAGCGCAGCGCCGATAAGAAAACTAATACCGTTGCCAAAATGACCAACGGATAAAATACGGGAAGTCCGTTGTAACCCAGGATGAAATTTGCAAAAGTGATCGCCGGGGCTTCCCAACCGGGCTTCGGGATCCAGAAACCATTTCCGATAAAATAGAACTTTTCCAGAAAACGGTTGAGGTAGAGGCTGAATCCGAAAAAAATAATGAAAAAAGGGACGATCTGCCTGGCCAGGATCTTATCTTCCTGGGAATAAAAAATGTAAGCCAATTGCGAAAAAAGCAAAAAAAGGTAAAAATAATTTGTATAGACCCCGCAAAGAGAGAACAAAGCGAAAGACACCCACCAGATGATTTTTTTCGAATTAAGCGCGCGCAAAAGCAGATAAGAAGAAAAGGTGCCGAAGAAAAGAACAGCGCTATAATCCCTGGCCTCCTGCGCGTACCAAAGATGAAAGGCAGATAAACCGATTAAGGCCGCAGCGAATATCGCTACCTGCCTGTTAAAAATCACCTTGCCCATTTTGTAAACGAAAACCACGCTCAGGAAATTAAAAATCGCGGAAGGCAGGCGTAAGCTGAGCTCGGAAAAACCGAATAGCCTGGTCCAAAGGTGGAGAATGATCCAGTAAAAAGGGGCATTCCAATTCTGCCAGGGGTGTTCGGCGTAGCTCAGCGAGCCGATCTCATCGAACCAAAAATCCCTTCCCCCCAGGCGATAAACCCTGATCAGGAAAAAAATGGAGAAAAGAGCCAAAATCAACCAGTGGTTTTTAAGAAAAACGCCGATCCTGTTTTTTATCTGCGGCATCTCTTGAAATGCCTCCTGAGATGAGGATTAGTGAAAAATAAAAGTAAAAATCGCGGTAAGTCGTAAAAAAGAAATGGAAAGACTTTTCCCAGATAACTATGCAGCCCTTCATTATTCATTATTGCGTAAAAACGATTCCGGAAACAAAGATATTGCCTTAATTTCTTATCCGTTCCCGAACTGTCACCTTGGTGATAACAGACCAGTTCGGGGAGATAGACCCCCCTCCAGCCTTTGGCACGGGCGCGCCAGGCAAGGTCCACGTCTTCGACCAGAAAAAAGAACCTTTCGTCGAAATATCCGTTAACCCCTTTTATCTCTTCCAGCATTTGCCTGCGCAGAAAGCTGGCGGC
>JAQUQA010000017.1 GCA_028716305.1 Candidatus Omnitrophota bacterium
TCCCCGTATAGTTTTCAGGGCCTGGGAGAAGAAGGATTAAAATATCTAAAACAGGCCGGAGACCAGTTTAACCTGGTTACGGTCAGCGAAGTCATGGATCCGCGCGATGTCGAACTGGTGGCTCGTTACGTCGATGTTTTGCAGATCGGCGCCCGCAATATGCAGAATTTCAATCTTTTAAAAGAAGTGGGCCAGACAAAGAAGCCGGTAGTGCTCAAGCGCGGCCTTGCCTCTACGGTCAAAGAATTATTAATGTCCGCGGAATACATACTTGCCGGCGGGAACTTCAATGTGATTTTATGCGAGCGGGGCATTCGCACATTTGAGGATTCCACCAGGAATACCCTGGATTTAAGCGCTGTCCCGGTGGCTAAACAGCTTTCTCATCTGCCGGTGATAGTGGATCCCAGCCACGCCGCCGGTAAATGGGGCCTGGTCGCGCCCCTGGCCAGGGCCGCGGTGGCTGCCGGATGCGACGGCCTGATCATGGAGGTGCACTGTTGCCCGGAGGATGCCTTATCCGACGGAGCGCAGTCGTTGCTTCCTGCCAATTTTACCAACTTGATGCAGGGCTTGAAAAAAATAGCCGCTGCCGTGGGAAGAGAAATCTGATGAAATCATTCAAGAAAGTCGTGATTATCGGGGTAGGGTTGATCGGAGGTTCATTGGCCCTGGCGATCAAGAAGAAAAAGATCGCCTACAAAATCGTGGGGGTGAGCCGCCACAAGAGCACCCTGCTTTTAGCCAAAAAAAGAGGGGTGATCGATGAAGGGTCGCAGGATATCCGCATTGCCGATGGCGCGGACCTGGTGATCCTGGCTACTCCCATCGAAACCATGCTTAAGCTGGCCGTCCCTCTTTCGAAAATCATCGATAAGGATTGCCTGGTGGCCGATGTCGGCAGCACCAAGGAAGAAGTAGTCAAGAAGATGGAGAAGGTCTTTGCTAATTTTATCGGCACCCATCCTTTGGCGGGTTCCGAAAAGCGCGGCGTGGCCAATGCCAGGGCCGATATTTTTTCCGGCTCGCTTTGCGTCTTGACGCCGACGGCCCGGACCTGCCCCCAGGCAAAAAAAAGGATCAAGGCCTTATGGCAGCTTTTGGGGGCCAGGGTTACCAGTTTATCCCCGCGCGCCCATGATAAGATCATTGCCTTTGTCAGCCACCTGCCGCATATCGTCTCTTTTTCGCTGATCGGGTCCGTGCCGAAGAATTTCCTGGGTTTTTCCGCCAGCGGCCTTAAGGATACCACCCGCATCGCCTCCTCTGACAGCAGTATCTGGACGAGCATCCTCTTAAGCAACCATTTTTGCCTGCCCGCGATCGAGGCATTCCAGAAACATTTGTCCGAGATCAAGAAAGCGGTCAAGAATAAAGATAAGGCCGCGCTCGATCATATACTCAGGCGCGCCAAGGACAAAAGAGGGATCCTGGAATGATTGTTGCTATTGACGGCCCGGCCGGCGCAGGCAAAAGCACGATCGCCAAAAAGGTTGCCGCCACTCTGGGATTCTTATATATCGATACCGGCGCGATGTACCGCGCCCTCGCCCTGAAAGTCCTGGACCTGAATATTGACCCCCTGGATGAACAAAAGATAATCGCGTTGGCCCGTGCCAGCGATATCAGCCTTACCCCTGAACCGGACGGTGGCCTGGCTGTTTTTCTGGACGGAAATAATGTCTCCCGTCAGATCAGGGAGCCGAGGGTGACCAGGATTGTTTCCGACGTGGCAAAAATCAGGGAGGTGCGGCAGGTAATGGTCGAGCTGCAGAGAAAATTGGGCGCCCGCGCGGATTGCGTCTTAGACGGCAGGGATATCGGAACCGTGGTTTTTCCTCAGGCGGAAAAAAAATTCTATCTGGATGCCGGGTTTGATGAGCGGGTCAGGAGGCGTTTTCTGGAGCTGCGCGCCATGGGGCAGGCGGTTACCTCTGAAGAGGTCGCCGCGGACCTGGCTAACCGCGATAACATAGATTCTACCAGAAAGGTCGCTCCCCTTAAGCGGGCGGAAGACGCACTGCATTTAGATACAACGCGGATGTCCATAGACGAAGTTACGGCAGCCGTATTACATAACATAAGAGAAAAATGATTGATAAAGAACTGATCCGCAATTTTTCGATTATCGCGCACATCGATCACGGGAAATCCACGCTGGCCGACCGGATACTGGAGTTGACCGGGGCGGTGGGCAGGGTGCACAAGGACCAGCAGCTCCTGGACGATATGGATCTGGAAAAGGAAAGAGGCATTACGATCAAGGCCTCGATGGTCAGGCTTAATTATAAATCCCGGAAAGACGGCCGGGAATACGCTTTGAACCTGATCGATACCCCCGGGCACGTTGATTTTACCTATGAGGTATCCAAATCTCTGGCCGCCTGCGAAGGAGCGGTCTTAGTGGTAGATGCCGCGCAGGGTATCGAGGCCCAGACAGTCGCTAATTTTTATCTGGCCCTGGAAAATAACCTGGCGATCATTCCGCTGATCAACAAAATAGATTTAAGTTCCGCGGATGTCCCGCGCGTAAAAAACCAAATTGTTAATGTCCTGGGATTCCGCCAAGAGGATATCCTTTTGGCCTCCGCCAAAGATGGGACCGGGGTAATCGAGACCCTGGAGCGGATCATCGAGACCGTTCCGCAGCCGTCAGGCGACGCTAACAACCCTTTGAAGGCCCTGGTTTTTGATTGCCGTTATGACGTTTTCAAGGGGGTCGTGGTTTTTGTCAGGGTGGTAGACGGAGAAATGAACCCTAAGACGCTGCTGAAGATGATGCATTCGCAGGCAACCTACAAGATAGAGGAGCTGGGATTTTTTAATCTGAAATACTGCCCTGCCGATTCATTAGGGTGCGGGGAGGTAGGTTATTTCACGGCCAATATCCGTGACCCAAGGGAGATCGTTATCGGTGACACCATTACCGATAATAAAAATCCCTGCCAGGAGGCCCTGCCGGGATACCGCACGATCAAGCCGCTGGTTTTTTGCGGGATCTATCCGGTTAACCCCGGGGATTTTCCCCAATTGCGCGACGCTATCGATAAACTGAAATTATCCGACGCCTCATTTGTCTATGAACCGGAAAATTCGCAATCGTTCGGCACGGGTTTTCGCTGCGGTTTCCTCGGGCTTTTACATATGGAGATAGTCCAGGAGAGGCTGGAGCGTGAATATAACCTGAACCTGATCCTTACTGTCCCTAATGTCGTTTACCGGGTAAGAAAGGCAGGTTCGGAATTTATCGATGTCGATACTCCGGCTAATCTTCCCGCCCCCCAGGATATTCTGGAGGCCCAGGAGCCGTATGTCAGCCTGCTGATGATTATTCCCATCGACTCTATCGAGGCGGTATGTGATTTCGCCAAATCCCGGCGCGGCACTTTTAATTCTAGCGAGTACCTCGGAGAGGACCGGGTCAAGCTTAATTTCGATATACCACTTTCCGAGATTATTGTCGATTTTTATGATAAAATAAAGTCATTGACCAAAGGTTATGGTTCTTTGGATTATGAATTCAAGGATTACCTGCCGACAAAGCTTGTGAAACTGGACATCCTGATTAATGGGGTGGTTTGTGACGCTTTTTCATCGTTGATGCATAAGGATAAGGCCTATTCCCGGGCGCACGCCCTGGTTTCAAGGTTAAAGGACCTTATCCCGCGGCAGCTCTTTCAAGTGGCCATTCAGGCCGCGGTAGGCAGCCAGATCCTAGCCTCGGAGAAGGTCAGGGCGGTAGGCAAGGCGGTTACCGCCAAATGTTACGGCGGAGATATCACGCGTAAGCGTAAACTCTGGGAAGGCCAGAAAAAAGGCAAAAAACGGCTGAAGCAGTTCGGAAAAGTGGAGATTCCTCAAGAGGCATTTTTGGAGGTGCTGAAGATATGAAACCCAATACAAAAAAAGTTATACGTGAGTGGGCCGAATCCATTGTCGTAGCCTTTCTCCTGGCGATGGTCATCCGTGCTTTTGTGGTCCAGGCGTTTAAGATCCCCACCGGTTCAATGCGGCCCACCTTGATGGAAGGAGATATCATCCTGGTAAATAAATTTATCTACGGGGCCAGGGTGCCTTTTACCGGTTTGCGCCTGCCGGCGCTCAGGCAGCCCCAGCCCGGAGATGTCATCGTGTTTATCTATCCGGAAAACCCCAAGAAAGATTTTATCAAGAGGCTGGTCGCTAAAGGAGGGGATACGGTAGAGATAAAAGGCGGAACGATTTACGTTAACGAACGCCCGTTGATGGATTCGGTATTCGCAAAACGCTATTATTACAATAAAGGGCAGTATGGGCTGGAAGGAGAAAAGCTCACCGTCCCCCAGGATAGTTATTTTGTTTTAGGCGATAACTCGGCTTCCAGCCAGGACAGCCGTTATTGGGGATTTGTGCCGCGCAAGAACGTCCTGGGCAAGGCGATCATTATTTATTGGCCGCCGAAAAGGATAAAGAATATCCAATGAACTTTGCCAATAAGATCTCGACTTTTCGCATCTTAAGCGTTCCCTTTTTTATCGCCTGCCTGATATATTATTCTCCGCAGAGAGAGTACCTGCATTTTATCGCCCTGGTGATTTTTCTGCTCGGGGTGGTCTCGGATGCCGTAGACGGATATATTGCCAGAAAATCAAAATCGCAGTCTCAGGCCGGGCTGGTCCTTGATCCTCTGGGAGACAAGCTGCTTTTAATGGGGGCTTTTATATTTTTGTCCCAGATGAGCAAACTACCGTTGAAATTCCCTCTCTGGGTGACCTTTATCGTGATCAGCAGGGACGCGATCATCCTTTTGGGCGTGCTGGTCATCTATATGGTCAAGCAAAATATAGATATCCATCCCACGAAATGGGGCAAGTTGACGACTACCTTCCAGATGCTGGCCGTATTGTCCGTTTTGCTGCAGCTGGGCGTTTCTTTTCTTTTCTGGTGGATCGCCGTGATCTTTACGGTGATCTCGGGAATGGATTATGTGAGAAAGGGGTTTAAGACTCTTTATGCCGTTGATAATTCCCGGAATAATCATTAGTTACCTGATCGGTTCTCTCCCCACGGCTTATTTATTCGGCAGGCTCTTTAAAAGAATAGATATCCGCGAGCATGGCTCGGGTAATATGGGCGCGACGAATGCCCTGCGGGTGTTGGGCAGGGGGGCCGGTATTACGGTGTTGTTGATCGATATCCTTAAAGGTGCGCTGCCGGTTATTTTTATCGGAGACTATCTGGCCGCGCGGGATCCCGGCCTTTCCCCGGAGGTAATCCGGATCATCATCGGGATCAGTTGTATCTGCGGCCATAACTGGACGGTATTTCTTAAATTCAAGGGCGGTAAAGGAGTTGCTACTACCTTAGGCGTGTTGATCGGGTTATCCCTGGGGATCCCGGTTTTCGCAAAAAGCCTGATCTTGATAATTCTGCTCTGGCTGATCGTTTTTTTATTTAGCAGGATCGTTTCTCTGGCTTCGTTAATCGCCGCGCTCGCCTTCGTGCCGCTGTTGGTTATCTTCAGGTCCTCAATGGTTCTGATAGTTTTTGGGCTGTTGATTTCCGTTTTTATCGTCGTGCGCCACAAAAAAAACATATCAAGGATCCTCCAGGGCAAAGAATCACGTATTACTTTCCGCAAGAGCCAATCCTGATCTTCCTGCCGCAGTTTCTCCTCGGGAAAACGCTTTCTTTTTTCCGCCAAAAAGCCTTGAAATACTGCCCCGGATATTACTATACTTAAGCGTTGGAAGTTTTTTTATGCCCAGTTAAGGAAGACTTTTTTAAAGGTTATGCTTTGCATAAGCGGCCTTTAGTTAAGCGATGATCCCCGCCAGCCAAAGAGCGAGGGGATGGCCGGGTTGCCGAAAGGTAAAAGGGGGATTTTATCAGGCAATCCGGCAATTTTTTAAAGGGAGCTAAGGATGCGGGACCTTTTATTCAAAAACTTAACCTCGGCGGATAAGAAGAGGAAGATAATTTCTTCTTCTGAGATAGTTGATCGCCAGGGGGTGCGCAGCATTATCAGGCGCCACTTTGTCTGTATTGTGAAGGAAGTAAAAAAGCCTGATACGGCAGAACTGCATCCGCAGCTGTTTGTCATAAAACAAAGGAATACCAAAGAGCATACGGAGAGATTTTTTTGCAAGATCAAAGGCACGCTCTGCGCGGTAAATAAAGGCAGGCTCTATTCTATATATTACCTGCATTCACTGAATGTAAATCTTTGTTCAGCTCATGAGGGACAGTTGAAATAGGAAAAATAACCTGATAGGAGAAGGGAGGGTAGGATAGGGATTTAACAAGACTTTTTTAAAGTTTTTCTTAATTTAACGGATGGCCAAACCATCCGTTTTTTTATTAATTTGCCAATTATTTTATTGACAAATAAAGAAAATAAAGTATAATATTAACAAGGAGTTAGCTAAAAAAGTGAAAATTGCCCACCTTATCAAATCACCTTTAATAGCAGCAGCTATTTTGGCCTTATTTATTCCGGCAACAACCGTTCTCGCGGCTGATGTCTTTAATCTTACCTACACCCTTACCGAAGGGGGCAGCGTATTGGAATTGAACCAGCCAGACACCTTTAAGGGGGTCAGGCTGCAGATTGATTCTAACGTTTCTACGCGTTATCAAGTCGTGCAAAGAGTGGTCAGTCCATTATTGAGCCGGGATAACCCCTCGCAGTCGATTAAGGATAATTTTGTTTACCGGGGGTTGCGCGGATCGAATCAATACGGGGACTTGCGTGTTCCGGTGTCCGACTCTGCTTTGAGGAACGAGGAGATTATCTATGTCTCTGACGCCTCGGGCCACGCCGACAGCTTTACCCTTGCCTACGGCTTGGTCAGGGAGGATACCGCCGAACCGGGATATTATTCCGGGAAGATTGCTTACACGCTTACTCCGATATCTTCGGTCAGGGCTCCGGTTACCCTGGTGCTGGATGTCTTTGTGACGGTGAGCGCCGAACGCAAAGGCTCACCCAAAATCGAGATCACTACTTCTCTGGGAGGCACAAGCATTCTTTTGAATCCGGGGAAAGAAGATAGAAAAACTGCGGATGTGGCGGTAAAGATCAACGGTAATTTCAGGAAGCCTTTTAGCATCGGGCAGATGCTCGCCCGCCCCATTGAATCACAGACCGGGTCCCGGCTCGATGAGCGTAAGGTCAACTTTGTCGTCAGGCAGGCAAAAATCGGGGTCGCCGAGAATATGCAGAATTCATTAGGGCGGGGAATGCAGAATATCTATGATTCATCTCCCAGCGGCGCGGCGGATAATTATTTTGTGATCACTTACGGCCTGGGGGATTTTTCCGATGTGGTTGCCGGCAGATACCGCACCAGTATTCAGTATTGGCTCGATGAAATGGGCAAGCAGTCAAACCTGGGCACCCTGGAACTGGAGATAGAAAGCGATCCTGTTTTTGACATCAAGATCACGCCGGTCGATCAGCGATACGCGATCGAGTTCCAAAATGTAAAGGCCTCGGAACCGCCGCGGGTAAGCGAAGTGCTGATCGAGGTGCTCAGTAATACCGGCAGGCAATACCAGCTGAACCAGGAAGTGCTCTCTGAGCTCACGAATAAAGAGGGTGATACTGTCCCGACGCGGTATTTTACCATGCGCACGGAAAGCCTGAATACCAAGGGTAAGCTGCGGATGAGCAATTTTGAAGAAGTAAAGAAGGGCAGCACGGTTTTATTGATTTCCGATGACCGGGGTTCGGCCGATCAGTTCAAGATCGTTTACCAGCTGGAAAGCCCCAAGGATATAAAAGCAGGGGATTACTCCACAAAAATAACCTATTCTTTGACTGAACTTTAACAACAAAACAAGAACAAAAGGGGGTGAAACAAATGAAAGGGATTCTATTGAAGTGCATTCTCGCCTTGGCCGTGGTTTTTCTGGCCAGCCAGGGTGTTTTTGCCGCGGCTTCCAAGACGATTAACGTGACCGCTTCCGTTCCTACTATTTCCAGCGGTTTAGACGTTGCAGTCTCCAGGATCAACGCTTCCAGCGGAAATTGGGAGCAGACCAGTCCGAGCATTCCGATTGACTTCCAGACTTTACAGCTTGACAATGACAACCATATTTTTACCTCCGCGTATTATTATGCGGTTGATATCGGGGTAAATGATAATACCGGCAGTGCCTGGACCATTACGCATGCCACGAGCCCCATCCGCCGGGATGCTACCAACGAGCTGGATGATAATGTGAATGTTTCCTTCGTTAAACAGCTGTCCGACACCAATTCGGTCAATCTGCAGAAGGTCAGTTTTTCCAACAGTCACAATGTTACTTATGGTAAGGCTCAGCTTGCCAACGGCTGGTTGAGGATCTACTATGGTATCGGGACCGGCAAGGATGACGCGCCGGGAGTTTCGCCGATCGGCATGGATAAACCCGCCGGAACTTATTCCGGTTCGGTGCTGATCACGCTTACTCCGTAAGCCGTTTCAAATATACATCTTAAGGTGCTGCATTTTTCAAAGAATGTCACGTTTCGAGACGGTAGGAGAGTAATTTTTACCATTACTTGTCCTGCCGTCTCTGTATTCATAAGAGCGAGCAGGCTATGAAGAATTTTATGAACAAAAAAATATTATTATCGTTTCTTTTGCTCTTCCAGTTTTGCCTGGCAGGCAGCCTTTGGGCGGCCAGCCTTCCTTACATAGATAAATCAAAGATCAGGCTCTCCTTGCAGCCGGGTAAGCAGTCATTCGGCGAGATCACGATCGAGAACCCCACTGCCGACGCGCGGACCATGGAGGTCTACATGGAAGATTGGTATTATCTTCCCGCCTGCGATGGTTCGAAGGAATTTGTCCCCCCCGGCACGGGCGATCGTTCCAGCTCCACCTGGGTGAGTTTTTCTCCGGCAAAGTTCACAATCTCCCCATTTGGGAAACAAAGAGTCAGCTATTCGGTAAAAGTCCCCGCAGGGACGCAAAGCGGCGGGTATTATTCGGCGATGTTTTTCGAAACAACTGTCGGGGCGCTCGAGGCGCAGCCCGGGAAAGTAACCGAAGCCGGAATAGACTTAAAAGTCAGAATTGCCACTCTTTTTTATGTCGAAGCCGGTCCGGATATAGTCAGGATGGGGCAGGCGGACAATCTGGTTGTGAAAAAATCAGGTTCCGGACTGGATATAGAAATGGATTTCAGCAATAACGGAAACGTGGATATTACTGCCGGAGGGTCTTTTTATCTGATGGATGACAGGGGCATGGTCCTGGCCCGCGGAGAATTCAACGATCTCTATACTTTTCCCAATGATCGCGGTAAATTTAAGGCCTCCTGGGCCAAGAAGGTCCCTGCCGGAGAATACGATCTGGTGGTTACTTTGGACCTGGGTAAAGCTTTACGGGAGACCGAGGGCGCGCGGGTGCCTTTGGTTACAAAAGAGGCGAGAGTGGAAATCGATAATCGAGGAGATGTCATTAAAATAGGAGCGTTCAGGTAAAAATCTTTTACTCCCCCTTTCAAGATAAACCTCTGAATATATCCCCCTTTTTAAAAATGAAAAAAATCCTGATCATAGTCGTGATGTTTTTTCTGCTTTTCTCCTGGTTTTCGCCGGTTATGGCGTATACCCAGGTGCAGGAGTATCTTTGCGATATAGGGGTAAAATTTTACAACCAGGGGCGTTATGCCGAGGCCTTGCAGGAGTTTAAGAAAGTCTTGGTCATCGATTCCGGCGACCCGCTGGCCCTGAAATATATCCGCAAGATCCAGGCCAAGCATAAGCTTCAGGATGACCAGCCGTTTTCTTACCAGCAGCCGGATCCCGCCGAAGAATACACTACCTTTCGCGACGCTGCCATAAGCAGGTACCTTGAGGCCTTTGGGACAGAGAGTAATGCTTACAAGGCCTTAAAAAAAGATTATCCGCAGACGCAGGAAGAACCATCTCCCCAGGCTGCCGGGAAGGCGCAAAGGCAGAAAAGCAAGGGTCCGGGGCTGCTACTTTTAAATGACGATCTGGAACGTCAGATCGCTCCCACGGAGATCCCCGAAGGGAGCAGTTTTATAGTTTCCGGGACGAATATCCGCAGGTTCCTGGTGACCCATCCGGAAATTATCGATGTGGTAAGGCAGAATCCCGATCAGCTTTTGGTTACCGGAAAAAATATCGGCTATACGGATCTGGTTGCCTGGGATGACCGGGGACGTTGGACGGTGGGTTTCCTGGGTGTTTTTCCGCAGCCGCAAGGGGAATCTTATAAGGAGTCCTTGCTCCGGGAAGAAGAGGGTAACCGCAGTTTTAAATTAAGGTATTCTTTTAATTTTACCGCGACGGAAAGAGGAAGCAGGCTCTATAATTTAAGGCGCCAGGGCAGCTACGCCTATACGCATAGCCTGGGACTCTCCGGACAGTCCCCCTATGGTAACATCGATTCGGCGGTTACCTTCCGCAGGTTCGCCACCACCGAACTTACCTACGCGACCCTTGGCCTGACTGACGGTAAGTATGGCCCTTTCGAGGGTTTTTCTTTACGCGGCGGTGACCTCACTCCGGATTTCTATAATCTGGCTTTTCCCAGTACGGTCGTCCGGGGCGCCATGTTTACCTCGCCGGCTTTTGAAAAGAAATTCAATTATACTCTTTTCTGGGGCAGGGAAAGCGGAGGGCTCTCCGGGCTTTTCCCCGACCTGTATAAACAGAAGAACTCCTTTCTTACCGGGTCGAACTTCAGCTATACCCCGGACAAGGTGCAGAATTATCAATTCTCGGTCCTGCACGGATGGGGCAGAGACAGGGATGAGTTTTTAAACGAATACGGCTACGACTTAAGCGGAAAATGGAACCTGGAAAATAATTGGGGGTTTGGTTATGAGCTCGGTTACGACAGTAAGAAATTCGCCCAGCTGCTCAACGCCAATTATGTCGCGCCGAATATCCGTTTTAGCTCGGAGTTAAGGGATATCAACAGTGACTATGTGAACATGGTCGGTACGGGGTGGAGGCAGGGGGAGCTCGGCACTCTTTTTAACCTCGATTATAAGGCTACCGATAAGTTAAGGTTAACCAGCCGTTTTGATTTCTATCGTGACAGGTTGTTTCCCGCCCTGGATAATAAACACCGCTGGAACCAGGATTTTGACTGGGATGCCGTTTATCAGATCGATCCGGTTACCGATGTGGATTTTTCCTATTCTTTACAGAATGACCTGGGAAAGCTTTCCCAGGTCAGGTATTTTACTCCGGGGGTAGGCATCTCCAGAAGGTTCGATTTCTTAAAAGGTTTTTATACCTTTTTCAAGTATTCGTATGCAAAGAACCGCAACTTTACCTCTCCCAGCCTGGATTATTTTAACAACCGGGTAACGATGAACCTGAGGCTTGGCCTTACCGACGACCTGTATTATTATTTCAATAAAGAGATCAACTGGCTCTATGAGACCTATAACAAGAACCAGTCCATGCCTAATGCCTATGAGACCGGGCTTGACTGGTCAAACCAGTTTTGGAATTCCCCGGTATTCGCGACCTTACGTTTTTCTTATCGCGACGAAGAGGATGCCGCTTCTCCGTTAAGTTTCCTCTCCGGGCAGGATTATATCGAAGGCTATTCGGAATTAACCTACCGCGGAGAAAGCGGAAACGAGATTTATGGTTCCTGCCGGATACGTAACTCCTGGGCCGATGAGCCCAGCGCGAGTAAAGGCATAGACGCCAATTTCAATACCGGCTTGCGTTATGTCTGGGATACCGGGTTTTCCTGGAACGCCGCCTGCGATATCGAAGTCTATGCCTTTAAAGACCTGAATTCCGATGGGCTGCGGCAGAGAAATGAGCCTCCGGTGGAAGGGGCTGTGATCCTTTTGGGCAAGAAAAGGAAGATGGTTACCGATCTTTTCGGGTTTTGCAGTTTCAGGGGCGTGCGCGGAAACCGCGCCTTTGTCAGCTACGACCTTTCCAGCTTGCCTAACGGTTATCTGCTTACCGTCCCGCAGACGCAGGAGGTCGGGATAATCCAGGGGCGGACGCAAAAAATCAACTTTGGAATAATCTCCCGTTCCGGGATAAACGGTATGGTCTTTGTCGATCCGAATCAGAACGGCCGGCTGGATCCCGGTGAAAATGGAATAGAAGGGGTCAAATTCCTTTTGGAAAATGATCAGAGCGCGGTGTCTGATAACAACGGCAGGTATTCTTTTTCGAATGTCCCCGCGGGAAAACACACGCTTAATATAGATATCAACAGCATTCCGGTTGATTACATCCCCAGGGCGCCGCTGGTAAAGAATATCGATCTTTACGAAGGCGTTACCTATGTTTATAACCTTCCGCTGGAAAGAGTAAATCAATAATCAGGTCTATTTAGCGCCGGTATATTGTCCTGGTGACCACCTGCGCCATTTTGCCGTCAGAGGCGGTTATATCGCCGGATTGTTCATGGGCAATATAGCTTGCGCCTTCTCGGGTATTCTGGATCTGCGTTTGTTCTTCTTGTTCCCGGGGGTCCTGGTTTTCCGGATCCCCTGAATCATTTTTCAGGTTTTTCTCTGCCTGATCGGGGAAAGGAGGAGCGTTGACTCCCGGGATTTCCGGGATAGTGCATGAGACCTTCAGGCTTACGCTGTCTCCAGCCAGGGCAACCGTGCCAAAACAGAAAACCAATAACAGCATCAGCACTAAACCGGTGGCTTTTTTCATCTCGTCCCCCTTTCCCCAATTACCTTCCGTGGCCGGCGGGGTGGTTTAAAATATTCTTCTGGCAAATCTGGTTAAGTTTATTATCAAAATCCGTTTCCGACTTTATGCCTTCTCCGGAAATATTCATCCTTTTTATGAATTCAACGAGCCAGGCGATCAGCTTTGCCCGGGAGAGCTTTACCCCGGTAGTAAAAAGCGCGTCCTTTCCCATCTTATCCAGGAAATCAACCTCTTCCCGGTTCAGAAAAGTCACCACTCTCTGATTTTTTTCAAAATCCAGGTTTTTTTCCATGGCCGTCCCCGTTATTAAAAGACCCCCGGCAAAAGATTATTGCCGGGGGCCGTTGGTTTGTCGTCCTCTCAAGCGAGGACAACAAAAAAACCCTAAAGCAGGTTCCTTAGGGCTTATCCTTCGTTTTGGCAACGCAGCCTACTTGACGAACCGTCAAGTACTGTCGCTTTGCTCCGCCACACTTCTTTGGCGGACCCGCCAGGCTTTGTGGCGGGGCCCCAGCATTACTGCTAGTTTGCCTTTTTCAACGTCTACCTTATTGTCAACTAAAGTATAGCATAAATTTGATAACTTTCAAGTTTGTCAATTGATAAACTTACACAAAGCATAAAGAGAGGGGACGGTTCTATCTTGACTTTAAGAATCGTCCCTGGATTAATATAGGTAAGCGTCGATTTCCCGGACCAGGCGCTGCCTGATTTGCCCGGAATAAGGAGAAGGTATGCTTTCGCCGGATATCTCAACGGGGTTGCCGTCGGCATCCTTAAAAACGATGCGGCTTACTTTCGCGGCGTTCGCCCCGAAGGTATTTTTCTTTTGCGGGTTGTGGTAGTTGATGCGGACCTTACTTAAGAAGGAAAAACTGTATTTTCCCCGGCGGTCAAACAGCCATCCGGCAAGCACGGGGCGCAAGCGCAGGCACAAGGCATTATTCCGGTCAAGGTAAAAAGGTTCTTTCCCCAGGTTCATCAACAGCCAGATCTCCAGGAACTCTGCCGTCGAACCGGAGAGCCTGGCCACGAAACCATTGCCGTGCAGTTCTTTTTTCCCGAAGGCGCTGCTGACCAGGAAAGATGAATTTTCCAGGATGCTCCTGCCGTAACGTTGGGGGTCCTGGAAGGGGACCAGTACTCCGCGGAATTCCCGGTAGAATTCCTCAAAGAGCCCCTGCTTGAGGATCTCCAGCAGATACTTGTATTCCATGTGCAGCCAGATCGATTCGTTCTCCAGCCAGCCCGGGGCAAATACGCGGCAGCGGCCGAT
>JAQUQA010000018.1:0-8654 GCA_028716305.1 Candidatus Omnitrophota bacterium
TGGTCACGGGCACCGCTACTTCGACCGCGGACCAGATACAAAGAGAACAGACCGGCGTGACTTTAAGGGTAACTCCGCAGATCAATCAGGAGACGGGGGAAATTACCATGTTTGTCATGCCTTCGGTAAAGGATACCTCGACCAGCAGCTTGACCACTACTTCCGGAAAGGCGATCAAGGATCCCGAGGAACGTACCACCAAATCGATCATCCGGGTCAGAGACGGCGCTACCGTAGTAATCGGCGGATTGCTGCGCCATCATCGTATCGAAAGTAATAAAAAGGTCCCGGTTATGGGCGATATACCGATCTTCGGGGCCCTGTTCCGCCATAAAGAAAAAGAACGTGACCTGGAGCGCGAGTTATTGATCTTCATCACTCCGCACATCGTGGATAAAGGAAAAATCGAATTGGCCAAAAAAACGGAAAATCTCCCGGTTCCCATGGGCAATCTGCCGATCAGGGAGCAGGACAACGTTTCGATGTTTGAGCGTCAGGCGGTAATCAACTCGAGCCTGAACAATTTGCAGAAAAATTAACATTTAAGAGCTAATCGATGGCTAAAGAGAAATATCTCAGGCTGGGAGAGTTGCTGATCAGGGAGGGCCTGATCAGCCAGTCGCAGCTGGAAAAAGCGATCAGCGTGCAAAGGCAGGAGGGCGGCCGCCTGGGCGAGGCCCTGCTGAAACTGGGTTTTATCAAAGAGGACCAGCTGGTTTCCACATTGGGTAAACAGCTGGGGATTCCCTATTTTTCACTGGGGACCGGGATGCTTAAGCCCGCCGCGGACCAGGACCTTGACCAGCTTATCCCGCATGACTTTGCCTTTAAAAATCTTGTTTTACCGTTGTCCCGCACGATGAGTTCCCTGACCGTGGCAATGCTGGATCCGCTTGACCTGATCCTGATCGACAACCTCAAAAAGATCACCGGCTGCGACATTAATCCGGTAGTAGCCACCAAATCGGATATCACTAAATCGATCGAACAGTTCTACGGCAAGGCCTCAATGCTGAAAAAAGCAGTCGAGGCCTCCTATGACGTCAATGCCCTTGACTTTACCGAGCAGGCCAGAGAGATCAGCGACGAAGAGTTAAGTATCGATAAGCTGATTGCCCGCGCGGAAGAGGCCCCGGTAGTCAAGTTGGTTGATCTGATCATCCGCCAGGCCATTGACGAGCGCGCCTCGGATATCCATATCGAGCCTTTTAAGGACCGTTTATCTTTGAGGTACCGTATCGACGGAAAACTTTACGAGATCCCTCCTCCGGCCAAACACCTGCATATGTCGATTATCTCCCGTGTGAAGATCCTAAGCAAGCTGGATATCGCGGAGAAGCGCCTTCCCCAAGATGGCGCTTTTCTGGTCAGGCTGGAAGACCGCGTTGTCGACCTGAGAGTTTCGATTATCCCCACTATACACGGGGAAAAGGTCGTCTTAAGAATATTGGACAGAAGCAGCGTCGTTCTGGATATGAATGTGCTTGGTTTCGAGCAAAAGCAGCTGGAGTTGGTGCGCCATGCCATCAGCATGCCCTATGGGCTGGTTTTTATGACCGGGCCTACCGGCAGCGGAAAGACCACTAGCCTATACGCCATGTTAAGCGAGATCAAGGACCCTTCAAAAAATATTATTACTATCGAAGACCCCGTGGAGTATAAGCTTGACGGGGTAAACCAGGTGCAGGTCAAACCGGATATCGGGTTAACCTTTGCTTCGGCCTTGCGCAGCTTTTTAAGGCAGGACCCGGATATTATGCTGGTCGGCGAGGTTAGAGACCTGGAGACCGCCCAGATTTGTATCCGTTCCGCCTTGACCGGGCACTTGGTCTTAAGCACCCTGCATACCAATGATGCCGCTTCGGCAGTCAGCCGTCTGATGGATATCGGTATCGAACCTTATATGCTGGCGCCTTCATTGCTGGTAATTATCGCGCAACGCCTTTTAAGAAAACTTTGTCCTGATTGTAAAGAAGCCTATGAGCCGACCGCGGAACAGCTAAAGAGCGTAAAGCTTAAAACAGATTTGATCTATAAGCCCCGCGGCTGCGCCAAATGTAACCAGCTGGGGTATAAGGGGAGGATGTCGATCGGCGAAGTCATGGTCATGAATGAACAGTTAAGAGACCTGATCAATCAGAGGGCGTCTTTCCAAAAGCTTAAGGATGTGGCGCGCACCAGCGGTATGCAGACCCTTTATGAATCAGCGATTAAGAAAGTAGAGTCCGGGCTTACTTCTTTGGAAGAGGCCCTTTCGGTGACCTTAGGGGCGGAGTAAGTTCCGTATTGCGTATTGCGTAGTGCGTATTGCGCACGGCAAACCTGCCAAATTTGTCTGTAGAAAAGTTCTCATCCTTATTCATAATTTTTCCGCACTTCGCACTACGCAATACGAAATACGCAATACGAAATACGCAATACGCAATACGAAATACGAAATAACAATTAAAGAAGGCGCGAAATAATGGCAAAATTCTTTTATGTCGCCAGAGACGGCTTGGGCAAGAAAGTCAGCGGGGTCGAAGAAGGCTCCACTTCGGATGAGATCATCAACCGGCTCCAGTCGCGCGACCTGATCGTTATCACCGTTGCCGCCGACTACGAACAGGATGTTAAGGGGCTGCGCGAAGAGATCGTGGCGCAGAGCAAGGCCAAGCTTAAGCATTACCGGGTTACCCCGGATGACCTGGTCCTTTTTTGCCGGCAGCTGGCCACCCTTCTGGGGGCAGGCGTCACTATATTAAAGAGCCTTGAGATCATCTGTATGCAGGTGACCAGTTTTAAATTATACAATGTGATCAGGAACCTGCAGAAGAATATGGAGGCCGGCCTGAGCCTGCACGAGGCGATGGCCAAGCACCCCCTGGTATTTTCGGAGCTTTGGGTCAACCTGGTGGAGAGCGGCGAGGCCAGCGGTAACCTGGCAGTGGTCCTGAACCGCCTGGCGAATTACCTGGAACGCAATGCCGCCTTTAAGCGCAAACTGATCTCCGCGATACTTTATCCGATCATCCTGATGGTGGCCGGCCTGGGCGCCCTGCTTTTTTTGACCGTGAGGATCATTCCTACTTTTGCCGAATTGTTCAAGGGTTTTGATATTACCCTGCCCTTGCTGACACGCATGCTTATCTCTACCAGCCTTTTTATCAAGAAATTTTTCCTGCTTCTTATAGGATTGTTGGTCGTCGGAGCGGTCCTGTTCAGAAGGTACATTAAAACCAAGGAAGGCCGTAAGAAATTCGAGCAGTTCCAGTTCAGATTGCCGGTTTTCGGAGAAATGTTCCGTGCCCTGGTCGTGGAGAGGTTTTCCTCGGAGATGTCCACTCTGGTAGAGAGCGGCGTGCCGATCCTTTATTCACTGGAGATCGCCGAGCATAGCGTAGGGAACCTGGTCATGTCCGAAGTGGTCCGTAAGATCAAAGACGAGGTAAGAGAGGGCAAGCCGCTTAATCAGCCTCTGGCGAAAAGCGGTTTTTTTGAGCCGATGGTCGTGCAGATGGTTACTATCGGCGAGGAGATCGGAGAGCTGTCCCCGATGTTTAAGAAGATCAATGCCTTTTACCAGGAGTATGTCGAGACCTTCCTGGCGCGTTTCGCCACGATCTTCGAGCCTTTTATGCTGGTTTTTATGGGGATCATTATCGGTATAATCGTTATCGGGATGTTCCTGCCCATCTTCCAGATTTCGCAGATCAGTGGATAAAAAATATATTGACAGATGTTTTTATTATACTAAAATAAGCATATAAATATAATGAACCGGAACATAATCAAAGCGGAAAGGAAGGAGGTCTGATGAAAAAAGGTTTTACGTTACTGGAGTTGATCGTCGTTATCATTATTATCGGTATTTTAGCTACTTTGGGTTTTATGCAGTATCAGGCGGTCATTGAAAAAAGCCGCAGGGCAGAAGGCAGGACCAATCTTGGGACCTTGCGTCAGCTTCAAGTCGCGTATCATGAAGACCCGGTAAGCACAGCGGCCTGGGCAGACTTGGGAGACTTGGAGACCGGTTTACCGGCAGCATGCGCTGGAACTCATTACTTTTCCTATACCTGTAGTGGTGGAGACGCGGGGGATGGTTCTTGTACCGCCTCGAGATGTACGGCAGGTGGCAAACCGCCGCAAGCCGCAGCGGCCTATGACATTGTTTTGAGTGTCGACGGTACGCTTACTGAATAATCTTCATCAAAAAGACGGATAAGCTGATGAAAAGAAAAGCAATGACACTACTGGAGTTGTTGGTTGTAGTGATTATCGTTGGTGTCCTGGCTACATTAGGGCTGGTGAATTATGCCGGAGTCAGAGAGCATTCGATGGGTAAAGAGGCAGTTGCCAACTTGAAGCTGATCGCGGCGGCTGAGCGTATTTATCGCATGGAGATCGGATATTTCTTTCCGCACTCTTCTGCTCCTAGTCCCTCGGTGGCAACCATTAATACTAATCTCAGGCTTTCTCTGCCGCAAGGTGAGCGCTGGAATTACGCGATTCCGGCTGCAGCAACTAGCACTTTCACCGCGACTGCCACGAGGAACAGAACGGGTTCTGCTTGTGTCTATACGATTACCCAGGCACCGGGAGAACCGACGGCAGCTAATTGCCCTTAAATAGCCGGCAAGGTTTGTTATCATAAAAGGGACACCTCTTTTATAAACTTAGAGGTGTCCCTTTTGTTAGCAGGTGATCAATTATGGCAAATAAAAGAGCGGTTACCCTCCTGGAGATCATGATAGCGTTTATCCTTTTGGCGGTAGTGACCGGGGGGTTGGTAAATATTTTTATCTCTTCACAGAGATGGCTGATCCGCGCGCGTTCACGCATGCAGGGCGGTGAGTTGGGCAAGCGTTTTCTTGATCCGCTCCAGATGGGGACCAGGCAGGACCAGTGGGCCGCGGATACCAGCTGTCTGACCAGTAATGGTTCGGCCTGCGATACTACTGCCTGGATAGACCATGCTACGAATATCACCTACACGCCGACCTACACTGTAAACGCGGTTGCCATAGACGCGCAAAATCCCCTGGGGCGTTTGCGCAGAGTGAGACTGGGCCTTACCTGGGGCGAATATACGCCAAATCCATGACCTGTTTATCCCTTAAAAAGAAAAAAGCGCTCACCCTTCTGGAATTGCTGATTGCCGTGGTGCTTTTGTCCGTCCTTTCCCTGGGGTTTTTTAACATCCACTTTTTCACCCAGGACCAGGTGATCCAGGGTGACCGCAGGGCCAGGGTGCAAAACGATGTTTCTTTCGCGCTGTCGCACATGGCAAAGCAGCTTAGAGGCACGGATCAAAGGGGAGGAGCGATCGGCACGGCCCTTAATCCTCCGGACAGCCTGCCGGTTGAGCTGACCACGGTTAACGGCGATAACGGAATACTGGTCTGGATAGATTTTGATAATAACGGGGTCAGGGATGATACCAATGATAAACAGATCGCCTACGCCTATGACGCCACCAATCACACCATCCTCTTTTACCCCAATTTTACCGATGCCCCTTTAGTCTCCGAGGCAATTACCGAGTCCAGGATCATGCCGGATTTTAGCGATGATGCTACTGCCCGTACGCACGTCCTTTACGACCAGGCAAATAATTTTATCGAAGTCCAGATTACCGGACGCTGGAACCCGGATGTCAACGCCGCTTTAAACAATCCCGAAGTGAGAATGACCACCCGCATTAATATGCCTTCAGTTTCGCTCAATTAATAATAAAATTGAATAGAACGGCGTTCAGCGTTGGTGCGAACGGCGTAAATTTAAATTATTGATTTGGGGCCTGTCATTTTAAGGAGTACGCCATTCACCGAACGCCTTACGCTGTTCACAGTACGCCGAACTCCTCTCGCCGAACGCCGTTCGAATTCTCTGTTACCTGTGACTTGTGCCTTGTGACCTTACGTGGCCTTGGTCCTTGGTCTGCTGAAACGATTTTGATTGCATAGCGCCGCTGATTATGATAAATTATTATCCGGCATCTGGTTAGATTAACGGGGCAGTAGCTCAGCTGGGAGAGCGTCGCGTTCGCATCGCGAAGGTCGGGAGTTCGAGCCTCCTCTGCTCCATAATACCTTTCATTAATGAAAGGTATTATGGATCCCAAAATACATTGTTTTGGGATCTCAACCGTTGAAAAGATAATTAGCACTAAAAGCGCGGCGAAAAGACAAGCCGAGCAGCGGGCGAGAGTGCCGCTACCACAAAGGAAACTCTAATGGCAAAGAAGATCCTGATTGTCGATGATGAACCTGATATCCTGCAACTGCTGGAGATGAGGCTGCGGGCCAATGGTTTCGAGGTTGTCACCGGCTCAAGCGGAGAGCAGGCCTTACAAAAGGTAAAACAGGAGGGCCCTGACCTGATTGTCATGGATGTATTGATGCCTCCCCCCAACGGATATCAGACCTGCCGGCAGTTAAAAGACGACCCTAAATACAAAGATATCCCGGTTATCCTCTTGACCGCTAAGACCACTGAAAGCGACCAGTTCTGGGGTATGGAATCCGGCGCGGATAAGTATATTACCAAGCCTTATAACGCGGAAGATCTTTTAGCGGCAATAAAGAAACTCCTTAAACAATAATTCAGGTTTTTAATGTCTTTCTCGCGATTATGCGCCCTCTCGGGATAAATATAGCGGTAACTTTTTTTATCCTTCTTGTCCTTTCGGTAATCCTGTTATTTTCCCGTTTCTCCGGCAGGGCCGGTGCATTAGCCTCGGTAAAAAATTGGTTTATCCTTCTTGATTATCAGCCGCAGGAATCCCCGCTGAACGATAGAACAATCCGCAGTTTTGACATGGCCATCTTCGATCCGGATAATCATCCGCCTCTGGAAAAAATAAAAAACAAACTTATCCTGATTTCTTATATCAGCCTGGGGGAATTGGACCCAAACCGTTCCTACTGGGAAAGGGTCAAAGACGAGCCCTGGGTCCTGGATGAAAATCCGAACTGGGGCAGTTTTTACGTGGATATCAGGAACAAAGAATGGCAGGGGTTATTGCTGGATGAAATTATCCCGGGAATTATCAGGCAGGGGTTCTCCGGCCTGATGCTGGATACCCTCGATACGGCGGCTATGCTTGAAGAGAGGGACCCGCTTGCTTTTCGGGGGGCAAAGCAGGCGATGGCCGACCTGGTCAAGCAGATTCACTTGCGCTACCCCCGGCTGTTTTTGATCAGTAATAACGGTTTTGCCATATTGGATGAAATTGCCCCTTATCTAAAGGGAATGCTCAGCGAGGATATTTTTATGATGATCGATTTTAAAAATAACGGTTATCAGCCGGTCCCGCAGCAGGACCGGGAATATAAGGTGGCAATGTTAAAGGATATAAGCGGGAAATACAAGATACCGGTTTTTATCATTGATTATGTTCCCGGCCAGGATCGGACGCTGGCCTTGCGGACTAAAAAGAAGCTGCAGGAACTGGGGTTCAAGCCTTATATCGCGGAAAAGGACCTGGATCGTTTATATGAGAATTGACCTGATCGGTAAGCTGGTTGTTGCGCTTGTCTGTTGCCCGATGGCGGTGGCCTCTGCGCAGGGAGTTGCCGAGCCCAGGACGGTATTGGCGATTTTTGACTCCTCCGATAGCTACAGCCCTTCCGTTGATAATAATCTTATTCACAATAACGCAGAAATGGTTTTGAACTATCTGGGTCTGAAGGTGAGATATCACGATATCAGGCAGGGGTTGCCCGTGGAACAAGAGATGGGCGATGTCTATGGGGTAATTACCTGGTTCATGGATGACGCCCTGCCGCAGGCTGATAAATATTGCCTTTGGCTGTCCCAAGAGGCCAAAAAAGGCAGGAAGCTGGTCATCCTGGGTAATTTCGGCGCATACCGTGATAGTTTAACCGGGGAATTGGTCCCTCCGGATGTTTTTAACGGGATCTTTCGGCAGCTGGGGCTGGAGTATGCCGGAGACTGGAGCGACAATCCTTTTGTTATAGAGGTGGCGAGAAAAGACAGCCGGATGGTGGAATTTGAGCGCACCCTGGAGGGAGAGATCGCTTCTTATGAGAGGGTGGTTTCCTTTGACCAGAGAAATAAGGTCTACCTGGAATTAAACCGCACCGATATACCCGCCGGCCGCAGCGCCGCTGTAGTTATTGCCCCTGCCGGCGGATACGCGATGGGGGGTTATGAAATTTTTATCGACTATCTCAGCGATAAGAGGAAATGGAGGATCGATCCGTTTTTGTTCTTTGCCGGGGCCTTTGCCCTGGAGGGGAAGCCGCGTTTTGATACTACCACTCTTTTTGGGAAGAGGATTTTTTATTCGCATGTTGACGGAGATGGTCTGCGCAATCCTTTAGAGAGCGACCGGTCGCGTAACTGCGCGCAGGCGCTTAAGGATGAGGTGTTGAAAAAAGTGGACCTTCCCGTTACGGTATCCGTGATCAGCGCGGAGGTTGACCCGCGTTATTACGGTTCAGAGGAGATAGTTAATCAGGCCAGGGAGATCTTTGCCCTGGGTAATGTCGAGGCCGGGGCGCACGGTTTTACCCATCTTTTAGACTGGCAGCGGCAATTGACGGTTTTCGCGATCCGCGGTTATTCACGGCCGATCGCGACCTTGGGTGACCTGGATATCCTTTCCGAATCTCCTTATTCATCGGCAATGATTATTTCCGCTTCCCGGG
>JAQUQA010000018.1:8754-13571 GCA_028716305.1 Candidatus Omnitrophota bacterium
GACTGGCAGCGGCAATTGACGGTTTTCGCGATCCGCGGTTATTCACGGCCGATCGCGACCTTGGGTGACCTGGATATCCTTTCCGAATCTCCTTATTCATCGGCAATGATTATTTCCGCTTCCCGGGAAGAGATGTTAAAAAAAGAGATTAACGGTGCCGTTGATTACATTAATCGCGTCCTGCTGCCGCGGGGAAAAAAAGTGGCGGTTTATCAATGGACAGGCGACTGTCGTCCTCCCGCGGAGGCGATCCAGATGGTCGATGACCTGGGCATAGGTAATATTAACGGCGGAGATCCCCGGTTTGACCCGCTTAATCCTTCTTACACCGGGGTCAGCGCGTTGGCCAGGCAGGCCGGTGGTTTTGTTCAGCCTTATACAAGCAACGCCAATGAAAATATCTATACCAACGGCTGGAAAGGGCCGTTTTACGGATTTGAATTCGTGATCGATACTTTTCGGCAGACTGAAGATCCGACGCTGGTAAAATCCCCGCCCCGGCGCACCAGCCCGATAAACGTCTATTACCATTTTTACGGCGTAGAAAAGATCAAGTCGCTTGAGGCGGTGAGGAAGGTCTATGATTTCGCCCTGACCCAGGAGATCATTCCGGTTTTTGCCTCTGAATATTGCGCCATTGTAAAGGGATTTTATAAAGGAAAAATTTTTACTTTGCCCGCAGGGGGCTGGAGGATCAGGGACTACGGCGCCTGCCGCACGGTGCGTTTTGACGACTGCCGGCTTCATCCGGATTTGGCGAAATCCCGCGGGGTAATCGGGTATAGCAATTACGCGGGTTCTTTATATGTCCACCTGGATGAAAGCAATGACGCGGAGTTATATCTTTCGAGCCATCCCGCGGGCAGGGTGTACCTGCGGGATTCCGAATTTGTGCTTTCCGCACTCAAGATGGGATCTGAAGAAATCAGCTTTACCGGGCGTGTTTTTAGAAAAAGTAAATGTCATTTTGCCAATTTGCGCCCGGAGGGAAATTACGAGGTAGAGATTAAAAAAAAGCTGTCCGGCAAGACGGTATCTACCGGCGTCATCCAGGCAGATAGATCCGGTATCCTGGAGATCGTTACGCCAAAAAAAGGCGAGTATTATTTTCAAGCCAAAAGACAGGGGTAGTTTTTATGGGGATCGCGTTTTGGAGATCAGCGCTTTTTTTTACCGTGATCGCGGTTTTCGCTGTAATCATTTTCCCATCGCAAAGGGAATTGGGGAAGCTTTATATTGAATCGGGGGCTGTCGGCAAGGCCACGGCTTATCTGGGGCCTTATTTCCATAAATATCCGCATGACACCGCGAATACGCTGAGATATTTTAAAGGCCTGCTTTATTTCGGCAATTCGGCCGAATTCTTGAAATTCGCCCGGCAGATGCGCGATCGATATCCCGAGGATCTGGCCTATCACGGTATTCTTGCCGATTTTTACGAGCACAATCTCCAGCCTCAGCTGGCTTCTGAGGAGTGGTTGGCCATGCTGCGGATCAATCCTCTCCAGCCCGAGATAAAAGAAAAGCTGGTTTCTTACTATGAATTGAGCAAAGATATCCAGGGGCTTATGCGTTTTTATTCGATGCAGATAAACCAGCACGCGGCAGGGCTGGAAGATTATTATGATCTGGGCCGGCTTTATTCTCTGAACAAGGATCCTTCTCTTGCGCAAGGGGTATATCTGGAGATCCTCAAAAAATTCCCCGGCCAGGATGCGGCCAGGATGCGGCTTGCCGAGGCCTATGAATTCTCCGGAAAAATCCCCCCGGCGGTAGATCTCTATGTCCAGCTCTATAATAATTCACCTTCGAATGCCGATTACGCGATTCTTCTGGCGGAAAAATTGTTGAAGTATGGCCGGGAGGAACGGGCCCTGGATTATCTGGGCAGATTCTTGCGGCGTTTCCGGCAGGACGGAAATTTTATTGATAACCTGTTGTACCTTTATCAGGCAAAATCAGCACAAATGGATTATTTAGCGGTGATCGAAGACTTTTATCGTAATTATCCAATCGATAACGAGATTCTAAAATTTATGGCACAGTCTTATTTTGCTGCTAATGAATATGAAAAGTCGGAAATTTTATTAAGGAGTTATAATGAAAAAACCGGCGGTGATTTTCGCAGCCACCATCTTCTTGGTGATGTCTATCTCGCCTTGGGCAGGAAAACTGCAGGCCAGAGAGAATACCGAGAGGCACTCCGGCTTATCCAGGAAAGAGCCAAATAAGACAGATCTTCAGATTGAAGAGGCCTGGTTGCTCTGGAAGCTGGGGAAAAAGCCCCAGGCTGAAGAGATTATCATCCCCATGCTGGATGATTACTCCGGGAACCTTGATCTTCTCCAATTGGGCGCGGTAGTCTATCTGGATAAGGCCGAATTAAAGAAGGCAAAAGCCCTTTTGCGCAGGATCGAGGATGCGCTTGGCCCGCAGGATAGAAGGGTCAAGGAGCTTAAATACGCGGTTTTTTTACAAGAGGGCAGGTGGAACGAGGCGTCGGGGATCCTTCAGGAGTTGATAAAACAGGCGCCTAAGGACATGGCCTTGCGCCGTGATTACGCCTTTAGCCTGTCCGCGGCGGGCAGGTGGCCCCAGGCAAAAGAGCAGCTGGGGACCTTGATCTCCCAGGGGGAAAGGTCAAAAAATACGTTTTGGGATTACCATAACGCGGTTAGCCGGGGGTCAGACGGGTTTTTTAGCCAATTCGAGTATTTGCACGGGCCGCAGTCGCTGAGGCATTATACTACCACGCAAGGCGTAAGGTTTTGGCTGAAGCCTGAGCTGGCGGCAACTTTCGGGGCAGTTCAGGAAACTTTAAGGATCAGGGCATTGGGAGATACCCCGGGGATCAGTAAGCAGATCTATGGGAATATCCTTAAATTTGATTACGCGGGTATCGATTCGCTGCAGGTTTTGGGGCAATGGAAACCCGTTTATATGTCCGGAAAGACTTTTAATGAAGAGGGTTTCAGCCTGATTTATACGAAAAATAATCTGCGTTCCGTGCTTGGCTATGACTTTAACCATCTCGTGCGCGAACCGATCCAGGGGCTCGATAAACAAGGGAGGCTCAACCACCTGGAGTTTTCCAATGACATCACTTTTTTTGACCGCTTGACACTGGGGAATATTTACGAAGTTGACTGGTACCGGCTCAAAGGGGAGGAAAACCAGATAAACGGGAAAAAATCGCTCGGCTATAAGATTTTTAGCGATACCTATTTCAATACACTGATTTTACGGGATCCCTACTTTTCTTTCAACTTTCATTACAAATATACGCACTGGAAAAAGAATTTCGAAGGCGCCGAACAGGTTATTGATTATATCGGAGACGAAAAGATCTACTACGGCGGGATATACCTGGAAAAGCGTATCGGTAAAACCTGGCAGGTTACCGGTTCCTTCAGCCGGGCCTACGACGCTAAAAGGAAGTTTTATTATTCGCTTTCCAATGTGGCCGTCGAAGCCTGGGTCAAGGATGGCCTTAAGTCATCGCTGGCTTACGAATACGATTATGATATAAACGGGACTACCGGGGCGGGTAATTCCGGGATGATTACCGCAAGGCTGGACTGGTTTTTTTAAAAAAGGGGATCAAGAAATTGCCAAAGATTCTTTTCGCGGACAATGATCCGGAGATGGCCCGGACCATGGCCAGATACCTGGCCTGGCAGGGTTTCAGTGTCGAGAGCATCGATAACCCCGCTGAGCTGCTCGATCGCCTCCTGGGCGACTCCTATGATCTGCTGATCTACGACATCTTTATGCACGGCGTCGATAGCTATGATTTCCTGCGCAAGATCCGCGAGCATTCCGACCCCGGCTTAAAAAAGATGCATATCCTGGTTTCCACTCCGGAGCATCCCGATCGTGAAGAGATCGTGCTGGGGCAGAGGTTACGGCTGTATTTTATCAATAAATTCAGGCATTCCGGTGAATGGGCAACCAGAATTAAACTGATCCTGGGAAAGGAATTGAGATGAGGCGTATATGAAGATAAAGAAAAAACATTACTATATATTGGAAATCGTCATCGCCTTTGCCGTTTATGATCTGATAAATTTCATTTTTTTCAAAGGCGACCCGGGTTTTACGACGGCGCACCTGCATCCTTATTGGGTCGTCGTTCTTTTGATCTCCTGCCGTTACGGCTTTATCCCCGGATTGGCCGCCGGCATGACGGCCGCATTGCAGCTGTTGTTTTTGGTTTTGCCTGAACTGCCTTCCAGGGCCGGTATTGAAGCGCTGATCGAGTCCGGGGCATTCTTTCTGCCGGGCGCTTTTGTCATCACCGGGGTCGGGCTGGGGCTTTTGCGCCAGAGATACATGGATTCGGAGGAAGAGAAGAAATCCGCCCTGCTTGTGCTTAAGGATGAGATGAGTAAATTCAAGGAGATGATGGATGCCTCGGAGAGGGCCAGGCGCATGCTCGAGGCCAGGATCGTCGGAGAGACCTCCACGGTGAAAACGATCTACCAGGCAGCCAGAAAACTTGAGAGCCTTCAGGCGGATAAGATCTATAACGGATGCCTGGAGATATTAGAGGAACATTTTCAAGTGGGAAAATCTTCGCTCTACCTGAAAGAAGGCGAATATCTCGTATTAAAGGCCTCGCGCGGCCTGACCAAAAGTGAGATGGTGGAGGCAAAAATAACCGCGCGTAAGAGTATCATGGGGATCGTCATGGAAAACGGGCAGACCCTGACCGTAAAGGATATTTTACGGTTGAAGGAGTCCCAGAAATATCTCGATGAATACGGCAGGGTCCTTTGCATGTTCCCGATCAAGAATGAGCAGAATGCGGTAGAGGG
>JAQUQA010000019.1:0-9352 GCA_028716305.1 Candidatus Omnitrophota bacterium
CGCTAAAAAATTATCCGGATTATTCTTTATTCTTGAATATATCCTTCATTTGTCTGCCGAAATTTTCAAAATCCTCGACCATATTCGAGATCTTATTGATCAGCTGGTCCGTCGGCTGGTTGGCAAGGTTCTGTACTGCCGCCTGGAGGATCGCCTTCTTTAATTCCGCGATGCTGACCTGGGGCCGGTCAAAAAGAGTATTAATAGTGAAGTTAAGCTGAATATTGCCATTGGCATCGGCAAAGAGGTCCAGGGTCTTTTTCGTGAAATCCAGAGTGGGAAGTTCCGCCTCTTGCGCCTCATCCTCTTGCGTGTAAACAAGATCGGTTAGCCGCAGATCACTGTTGATCGCCAGGGCGTTATTTTTTGCCTTAAACAGCGAGAGCAGATTGAGTTTTGCCGATGATAATTTTTTTTCCGAGATAAAATCTCCGTAATACGCCGAAAAATAAGTTATATCCAGGTCATTAACTTTAAAAGTAAGGTCCATATCTTTTGCGCGGAAATCGATCCACCCCTCTGCCGAGGCCCCTCCCAGGGGCTTTTCCTGCGGATCGATCAATTCTCCGGAAAAATTAATTTTCGCATTCAAGGAGGTAAGCGGAAAAAAAGCCTTGTTGATCCGCAGGTCTATTTTATGCATAACGGTTTCCAGGGCCTCCTGCCGTATCGACTGGTCAAGATAACTGAACCTGCCGTTATTTATTGCCAGGCCGGTCAGGATCAGCTGCGGGCCGGATTGCGATGCGAGTACCGGAAGGTTTAATGTTCCATCCGGGTATTTAACCAGGTTAAACTGCGGCCCTTCCAGCTGTAAGTCGCTGATCACCAGTTTCCCCGCCAGCAGGCCGAGCAGCTGGGGAGTAAAAGAAATTTCTTTCGCCTTTGCCAGGTCCCCAACCTGCAGATTAACCACCCGCACGGAAAAAGGCAGGCGCAGGCCGATCGAATCCAGCTTAACCGGCATCTTCAGGGTTTCTTCCATCCGGCTGGTAACTATTCGTTTCCCGTGAACCGCCAGCAATATGCCTGCGGCGGCAAAGAAAGCCAGGAAGATTACAAGTAACCATATTAGTACTTTGATAAATTTTTTCATAATATGTATTAAATCCTAAGCACTAAGCACTAAATCCTAAACAAATCCTAATGTTCTAATGACCAAAGGCTTAAAACAGAGATTTTTATAAGTTAACGTTTTTGTTATTTGAATTTTGGTCATTTGTACATTGTTTAGGATTTAGGGTTTAGAATTTAGGATTTCTCCTCCTGTATCTTCTGGATCTTGATCCCCTTGCTTTCCAGGTATGCGAAGGTCCGCTTAAGTTCCGGCTCCTCCGCCTCAAATTGCAGGATTGCCCATCCGTCGGACATCGAAAACGAGGCCTCGATAATGTTCAATTGAATATCAAAATTCTTGCAGATATAACAGATTACCGAATCATCTTTTAACTCTCCGGGGAACGCCAAACCAACCGAAATCTGCATGCATAAACTCCTTTTTTCTATATAACCAGCGAAAGCCGCTCCGCCCCGATCAGGCTCTCAATATCCTTAATCAACTGTTCGGAAGTAGAAATATAATAGTTATCACCAACCAGCAGCTGGACCCGGGATTTCGCCGGAGTATGCAGATGCAGGTATATCGGCGTCTGGCCGCGCGACGAAGAAAGTATCTGTTTCAAACTCTCGAAAATATTTTCCTGTAACCCGGAAAGGTTGATGTTGATCGCCGAAATCATCTTGTAGATCTGCTCGATAGGAATCATATCATTGACCAGGATCTTGGGCGTCTCCTCTTTCAGGTTCAGCGTCCCGGAAGCCAGGACCACGGTATTCGGCAGGACATAACGGGAGATCTTCGCAAAGGTGCGCGGAAAAACCAGGGCCTCTACCACCCCTTCCAAGTCCTCCAGCTTCAGAATGGCCATCTTCTCCTGCTTGGCACGGGTGATAGTATGTTTTACCTTTGCGATAAAGGCGACAATCTTGATCTCTTCTTCATCTTTATGCGTGCCTAATTTAGCGATTGAGGTGGTGGCAAACCTTTTCAGGCTGGCGGCATACCTGGCCAGCGGGTGGCCGGTAACGTAAAACCCGAGCATTTCTTTTTCAAAGGCCAGGACCTGGGGTTCCGGCCATTCCCTGACCTGCGGAAGATTGTCGATCTGTTTCTTGAACCCATTATGCTGTAACCCCTGGTCAAAGAAAGAAAGCTGCCCCTTGGCTTTTTCTTTCTGGGAACGGGAAGCCGATTCCATCAGATGCTCCAGGCCGGCGACCATCTGTGCCCGCGGCATACGAAAAATATCCAGCGCCCCGCATTTTATCAGGCTCTCTAAAACCTTCTTGTTCACCAACCTCAGGTCAATCCGGCTGCAGAGGTCCTGCAAAGAAACAAAATGCCCGTTTTTTCTGGCCTCGACAATCGATTCTACCGCCCCGGCACCGACGTTCTTGACGGCCAATAGCCCGAAACGGATGGTCTTCTCGTCAATTACCCTAAAGAGGGCTTCGCTCTCGTTGATATCGGGCGGCAGGATCTGGATCCCCATTTTTTCCGCTTCCGCGACATACTCCACGATCTTATCGGTATTATCACGTTCCGAGGTAAGCAACGCGCACATGAATTCCACCGGATAATTGGCCTTAAGGTAAGCCGTGCGGAAAGAGATCATGGCGTAGGCGGCGCTGTGAGATTTATTGAAACCGTACCCGGAAAAATATTCGATCAGGTCGAAGATTTTGGAGGCCACAGATTCTTTGATCCCGTTTTTTACGCAGCCGACGAGAAAGTGCTTACGCTCCTTCTCCATTACCTCCGGGATCTTCTTGCCCATGGCCTTGCGCAACAAATCTGCCTGGGCCAGGCTGAAACCCGCCAACAGCGAAGCGATCTGCATGATCTGCTCCTGATAAACCATGATCCCGTAAGTTTCCTTGAGCACGCTCTCCAGCTTGGGATGCTCATACCGGATGGGGACGAGATTATGCTTACGCTTGATAAAATCATCAAGCATGCCGGAGCCGATCGGGCCGGGACGATAAAGCGCCAATAAAGCGATCAGGTCTTCGAACCTCTCGGGTTCCAGCTTGCGCAGCAGGTCACGCATCCCCGAACTTTCTACCTGAAAAACCCCGATTGTCCTGGCCGCGGCAAGCAGCTTATAGGTGTTGGGATCGTCCAGCGGTAAATTGTTTATATCCAGCTCCACTCCCTTGGTCTTGCGGAGGATCTTTACCGTCTGGTCGATCACCGTGAGGGTCCTTAAACCCAGGAAATCAACTTTTAACAGACCGATCTTCTCCAGCACCGACATGCTGTAACCGGTAGTGATCTGGTCGTCCTGCGATTTGAACAAAGGCATGTAACTGTTCAGCGCCTTATCGGCGATCACCACCCCGGCGGCATGGATCGAGGCGTGGCGGTTGAGCCCTTCCAGGGAAAGCGCGGTTTTTATCAGCTGGGTAACCTGGGAATCATTTTTATACAGATTATTCAATTCCGGTTCGCTGGTCAAAGCGTCTTTTAAGGTCATCCCGGGATCAGGAGGGATCATCTTGGCGATCCGGTCAACGTCGGCATAGGCCATTCCCATTACCCGGCCGACATCGCGGACCACGGCCCGCGCCTGCATCGTCCCAAAAGTGATTACCTGCGCGACGTTTTCCCGGCCGTATTTTTTCGTCACGTATTCGATGACTTCCTGCCTTCTTTCATAACAGAAATCGATATCGATATCCGGAAGGCCGATACGTTCAGGATTAAGGAAACGCTCAAAAAGCAACCCGTATTTTAAGGGATCGATATCGGTGATCCCCAAAAGATAGCTTACCAGGCTTCCCGCGGCGGAACCCCTTCCCGGCCCGACCGGAATGCCGTTTTTCTTGGCGTAACGGATAAAATCAGAGACAATCAGGAAGTAGCTGGTAAATCCCATACTTTTTATGATTGAGAGCTCGTGCTTAAGCCTTTCCGCGACTACAGGGGTGGCCACGGCATCCGCGTACCTGAGCTTAAGCCCTTCCTGGCAGAGCTCCGCCAGATATCCATCCTTGGTCTTTTCCGGAGGCGGTTCGAATTTCGGCAGGTGAATTTTGGAAAAATCCAGTTCCAGATTGCAGCGGGAGGCGATCTCCAGGGAATTTTGCACGGCCCCGGGATAATCCTGAAAGATCTTTTTCATCTCTTCCGGAGACTTAAAATAAAACTCTTCGGTTTGAAAACGCATCCGGTTTGGATCATCCAGGGTGGCCTGGGTCTGTATGCAAAGCAGGGCTTCATGCGCGCGGGCATGTTCCTTGTTCAGATAATGCACGTCGTTGGTAGCCACCAGGCTAAGGCCCAATTCCCGGGAAATCCTCACCAGGCCTTCGTTAACGGTCTTTTGTTCGGGGATACCATTCTCCTGCACCTCCAGAAATAGATTCTCCTTGCCCAGTATCTGCAGATATTCATCCGCGCATTTAAGCGCGTCATTGTAACGCTTCTGGAGCAAAAGCTGCGGGACCTCTCCTTTTAAACAGGCAGTCAATCCAATCAACCCTTCTTTGTGCAGGGAAAGAACCTCTTTATCTATGCGCGGCCGGTAATAGAACCCTTCCAGGTAACCGATGGAAACCAGCTTCATCAAATTCTGATAGCCGTTTTCATCTTTGGCCAGGAGGATCAGGTGATAAGAGGCATCCTCGATACCCTGGCTGGACTTCTCCAGGCGGTTTTTCGGCGCCACGTAAACCTCACAGCCGAGGATTGGCTTGATCCCCGCTTTCTGCGCCTCAAGATAGAACTCGATGTTTCCGAACATGTTCCCATGATCGGTGATCGCCAGGGAATCCATTTTATATTGCTTGGCCAGTGCCAGGAGTTCCGGGATACGGCAGGCGCCGTCAAGAAGGCTGTATTGGGTGTGCAGGTGCAGATGGATAAAATCGCTTCGCGGCATGATTATAACTTAAAGTTCAAAAGGCAAAGAGCAAAACTAAAATTCAAAACGTAAAACTTAAAAAATATGAGTAAACTATGAAAATCCGCGGTGTTATAAGCTTTAAGTTTTGCGTTTCGTTTTGCGTTTTGCGCTTTCGTTTTGCGTTTTGCTCTTTGCGTTTTACGCTGTTATTATTCCCACTCAATCGTCGCGGGAGGCTTGGAACTTATGTCGTAGACAACGCGGTTGACGCCTTTTACTTCGTTGATAATGCGATTAGATATTCTTTCCAGGATCTCATAAGGTATTTTTGCCCAGTCGGCGGTCATCCCGTCAAGCGAGGTAACGCAACGCAGGGCAACCACGTTTTCATACGTACGCTCATCACCCATCACCCCTACGCTCTTGATCGGAAGTAATACGGCAAAAGACTGCCAGATCTGTTCATAGAGACCGTGCTTTTTTATTTCTTCCACTACCCTGCGGTCGACCTCACGCAGCAGCTCCAGGCGCTCTCTGGTGACTTCTCCGATAATCCGGATCGCCAGCCCCGGACCGGGGAACGGCTGCCTGAAAAGAATCGTTTCCGGAAGACTTAAAACCCTGCCGATCTGGCGCACCTCATCCTTGAAAAGGTCCCTTAACGGCTCCAGGAGCTTGAGTTTCATGTGCGCCGGCAATCCCCCGACGTTATGATGACTCTTGATCCTGCTCGAAGGGGCGCCCGTGGGAGAGATCGACTCAATGACATCAGGATAAAGCGTTCCCTGGGCCAAATACTTCACCCCTTTTACCTTTTCCGCTTCTTCTTCAAAGACCTTTACAAATTCATTACCGATGACCTTTCTTTTTTCTTCCGGATCGGTGATTCCTTTTAAACGCTCCAGGAACCGCTTGCTCCTGTCGACGTAATCAAGGTTCAGATGGTACATATTGCGGAAAACCGCTTTGATCTGCTGCGGCTCGTCTCTTCTTAAAACGCCGTTATCGATAAAAATACACCTTAAGTTCCTGCCGATTGCCCGGTGGATCAACAAGGCGGCAACTGAAGAGTCTACTCCGCCGCTTAGACCCAGGACAACCTTGTCTTTCTTGCCGACGGTTTTTTTGATATTATCAATACTCTCCTTGACAAAAGACTGCATCGTCCAGCGGCTCAGGCAACCGCAGACCTTAAAGAGAAAATTACTGATGATCTGGTTTCCTTTTTCTGTATGCGTAACCTCGGGGTGAAACTGCACCCCGTAGATCTTGCGTTGACGATGGGTGATCGAAGAAATCGGGGAATTCATAGTATGAGAACTGATCATAAATCCGGCCGGCTTCTTGGTAATATAATCCCCGTGGCTCGCCCAACAGGTAAAATTACCGGGAACCTGGCTGAAAAGGTCGCGGTTATCGTCAATAAAAAGCTCGGTCTTACCGAATTCCCTTTCTTTGGTGTGCCGGACTTTCCCGCCAAGCATTTCCGTGATCACCTGCATGCCGTAGCAGATCCCCAGAATCGGTACCCCTAATTTAAAAATTCCTTTATCGGGAAGAGGGCGCTTCTTTTTATCGGTCACCGAAGCCGGGCCTCCGGAAAGGATCAGCCCCTTGGGCTGCAACGCGGCGATCTCTTTGGCCGGGGTATTATAGGGAATGATCCGGGAAAATACCTTGTTTTCCCGCACCCTCCGGGCAATCAACTGTGTGTACTGCGAACCGAAATCCAAAATCAATATTGTCTGTCTTCCCATGAGTGTCTCCTAGATTATAATTCAGAGTTACTAATTAGTCACAAGTCACAGGACACAAGTTCGTTCGGCGTTCGGCGTGAGGCGTTCGGCGTAAAAGCTTTTCACTTTAAACTTAAACTTTGCGCTTTATGCTTTGCGCTTTACGCTTACTTCCCCATCCCAACTCTCTGCCCTACCTGAAAAACCTTACCTTCGGTCTGGATTGACGGGGCAATGATGATCTCCACATAATGCATCTCTCTGAGATTAGAAGCCCCCAATGACCCCATGGATGTCTTTAAGGCACCCATCAGATTCTGGGAACCATCATCTACCCTGGCCGGCCCAAAGAGTATCTCTTTTAAGCTGCCCGTGGTGCCCACGTAGATCCGCGTCCCCCTGGGAAGGTTAACGTGGGAAGTAGCCATCCCCCAATGATAACCCCTGCCCGGAGCCTCTATGGCGCGGGCAAAGCTCGAACCGATCATTACCGAATCGGCCCCCGCGGCAATCGCCTTACAGATATCCCCACCGCGGTTCATCCCGCCGTCGGTAATTATCGAGACGTATTTCCCGGTCTTCTTGAAATAAAAATCCCGGGCCGCCGCGGCATCTACCGTAGCGGTTACCTGCGGCACGCCTATACCCAGCACCCCGCGCGTAGTGCAGGCCGCTCCCGGGCCGACACCGATCAGCAGGCCGGAAGCGCCAATCTCCATTAAGGCCAGGGTCATCTCGTAAGTTACGCAGTTGCCGATGACCACCGGGACCTTGTGTGTCTTGCAGAATTTCTCCAGGTCCAGCCCCTTATAACTTTTAGAGAGATGCTTGGTGGAGGTTACCGTAGATTGCACGACAAAAATATCTACTCCCGCGGAAATCGCGATCTTGGCAAATCTCTCGGCATTGGCCGGGATACAGCTTACCGCGGCAGTGCCGTGCTTTTCTTTGATCTGCCGGATACGCTTGGCAATCAGTTTTTCTTTTACCGGGGTAGTATAAATGGACTGCATGATCTCAGTCGCCTCTTGCGGAGAAGCGGTGGAGATCTTCTCCAGCACGCTATCGGGATTTTCATAACGGGTCTGAACCCCGTCCAGATTGAGCACGGCTATCCCGCCCATCTTGGACATGGTCACGGCGAACTTAACATCCACCACCCCGTCCATTGCCGCGGCCAGGATGGGAATCTTAAAACGCTTTCCGGCCAGCTGAAACGAGGTATCAACATCTTCAGGATTTACTGTCTGGGCCCCTGGGACCAGCGCGACTTCATCAAACCCATAACATCTGCGGGCACGCCTGCCTATACCTATCCACTCTCCCATTGCATTTCTCCTTGCTTATAACTTATTAATTATTATAGGGTTAAGAAAATTAAGGTTAGCCGGTTTAAATATTAGCTAAGGTAAAAATTTTACATTAATTAGTAAATCTTGTCAATGGTTTTTTCTTAAAGCTGGATTTCGAGTTACTCCACGATGTTGTCGGCAGAAGTGGCAGGAAAATCCTGGTCCGTAAAACGGATAACCCCGGATTCATCGACAAAAAAGCTGCGAATACCGCTGGAACGGAAGCTCTGGGGCCGCGCGGTCGCGGTAAAGGTGTTGGTGCTGCCGCTGAAGGTAAAATCATACCCGCTTTTTGACCCTGACCCCAGGGAAGAATCGATATAAGGAGGATAAACCGTGGCCAGGGTACCGAGATCCGGAGGATAGGCAATGTTACTGGCCCGAAACATCACCGCGGCGTCTGCCGCAGCTTTTAAAGAATTCATCGCCACGGTCTCATTGGAGTTCATCCTGGCGCGCAAGAGATTGGGGATGGCGATTGCCGCCATCAAAAGGATGATTGACGTCACCAGCATGATCTCAATAAGGGTATAGGCTCTTGACTTCATATTGTCCTCTTGTGATATTTTTAATAATTATAGCATAAATTGTTGGATTGCAAGAGGTTTTTAAATAAAAAAGGCGGAGTTTTTAGGCTCCGCCTTTCTTACCGCTTCTTGCTGCCGTATTAATACATTCCTCCCATTCCCCCCATTCCTCCCGGAGGCATAGGTGGCATCTTCTCTTCTTTTTCCGGTTTTTCAGTAATCACTGTTTCAGTGGTCAAAAGCAGAGACGCGATGCTTGATGCGTTCTGTAACGCCGAGCGGGTAACCTTTGTCGGGTCAATCACACCGGCATCGATCATATCCACATAGGCATCCTGGCTGACATCATAGCCAACGCTGGTCTTTTCCTGTTTGATCCTCTGCACCACTACCGAACCTTCCAGGCCGGCATTGGTCGTCAACTGCCTGATCGGCTCTTCCAACGCGCGCTTTACGATATCGGCTCCGATCTTTTCGTCGCCGTCGATTTTCAGCTTGTCCAGTGACGGGATCGTGCGCAATAAACCAACGCCGCCGCCGGGGATAATCCCTTCCTCGACTGCTGCGCGGGTCGCGTGCAAGGCGTCCTCGACACGGGCCTTTTTTTCTTTCATTTCCGTTTCAGTGGCGGCGCCGACATTGATCACCGCTACCCCGCCGGCCAGCTTGGCCAGGCGTTCCTGAAGTTTCTCTTTATCGTAATCAGAATCGGTATCTTCGATCTGCTTACGGATCTGCGCGATCCTGGCGTTGATGGACTGGGCTTTTCCCGCGCCTTCGACAATCGTGGTATTCTCTTTGTCGACCTTGACCTTTTTGGCGCGCCCCAA
>JAQUQA010000019.1:9362-13435 GCA_028716305.1 Candidatus Omnitrophota bacterium
CGATGTCGATATTCTCCAGCTTGATTCCCAGGTCCTCGGTAATCGCCTTGCCGCCGGTAAGAATAGCGATATCTTCCAACATTGCCTTGCGCCTGTCTCCGTAACCCGGAGCCTTTACCGCGCAGGCAACAAAGGTGCCGCGGATCTTGTTTACTACGAGAGTTGCCAATGCCTCTCCTTCAACCTCTTCGGCAACGATCAAAAGAGGCTTTCCGGTGCGGGCGATCTTCTCGAGTAAAGGAAGGATATCCTTTATTGAGGTGATCTTCTTCTCGTAGATCAGGATATAAGGATCTTCCAAAAGCACCTGCATCCTTTCGGCATCGGTAACGAAATAAGGAGATAGGTACCCCTGGTCAAACTGCATACCCTCGACTACTTCCAGGGTGGTGGCAGTTGACTTTGCTTCCTCGACGGTAATTACCCCGTCTTTCCCGACCTTATCCATTGCCTCGGCAATCAGGTCGCCGATGGTCACGTCGCAATTTGCGGCAATCGAAGCCACCTGTGCCACTTCTTTCTTGTCTTTGATCGGAGTGGACAACTTCTTTAATTCTTCGATGACCTTTTCCACTGCCTTTTCAATACCGCGCTTCAAGGCCATGGGATTCGCGCCGGCGGTGACGTTTTTTAAACCTTCCCGGTAGATCGCTTCTGCTAGAACGGTCGCGGTAGTCGTACCGTCTCCGGCGATATCGGAAGTCTTTTCCGCTACCTCCTTGACCATCTGGGCGCCCATGTTTTCAAAAGGATCCTCTAAATCGATTTCCTTTGCCACGCTTACGCCGTCCTTGGTAATCGTGGGTGAGCCGAATTTCTTGTCAATAACCACATTGCGGCCCTTGGGCCCCAGGGTTACCTTTACGGCTCTGGCCAACTGCTCGACACCGCTTAAGATCTTGCGGCGAGCCTCATCGCTATACAACAACTGTTTTGCCATTAGACAACCTCCTTGTTATACCAACTGCTTAAATTATCACCGATTGAATCATAAGAAATCACTGCTTTGCTTATTTCAAAACGGCCAGGATATCTTCCTCTCTCATGATCAACAACTCTTCGCCATCTTTGGTCGTGATCTCGTTTCCGGAATATTTGCCGTAAAGAACTTTGTCCCCGGCTTTTACTTCCAGGGCCTTAAAAGTCCCGTTATCCAGGGTCTTTCCTTTTCCCACCGCCACTACTTCGCCCTCCTGCGGCTTTTCCTTGGCGGTATCAGGCAACAGAATGCCACCCTTTGTCTTTGACTCCGCTTCCAGGGGCTTTACCAGCACCCGATCACCTAACGGTTGGATCTTCATGCTTACACCTCCCTTTTTGGTACTTAGTACAAAGTACTTAGTACACAGTCATTGATATGTTAATACCTTTTTTCTTGTTGGAGAGTTGTTTTTCAAAAGGTTTGATTAGCACTCTTTCTTCAAGAGTGCTAATTATAAAGAAAAAAAAATCCTTGTCAAGAGTTTTTTTTGTTTTTCTGTTCATAATAGAACCAGAGCATGGTCAACCCCTTTAAGGTTAACTCCGGGTCGAGCTTGTGTTTTTGCCGGCAATAGCCGCTGATCAACGCGGCGTCCCCGCCGGTAAAGACCACCGCGCTTTGATTACCGATCTCTTGTTTTATTTTATCAATCATTTCATCGACCAGGGCGGACATTCCGTGGATCAACCCGCTTAAAATACTGTTTTGAGTATCCCGGCCGATAAACTCTTTGGGGCGGCCTAATTTGACCCTGGGCAGTAACGCGGCGCGCTCCCCCAGGGCGTCCAAAGAAATATTCAATCCGGGAACGATCATCCCGCCGAGATACTCCTGCTGCGCGCTGATCACATCAAAGGTGACCGCCGTTCCAAAATCTACCACGATCAAAGGAGCCTGATAGGCAAGCACGCCGGCAAAGGCATTAACCAACCGGTCCTGCCCTACCTGAGCAGGCTGGCGATAGCAGTTTTTAAGCGGCACCGGGAAATCTTCTCCTACCACCAGGATATCTTTAACTGAGAAAGAGCTCAACGCGGATTTTAGCCTCCTGGTGGCTTCCGGCACCACGCTGCAGATGATCGCCTGATCGGCCTTATATCCTGAAAAAACCTTTTTTAACTGCCTGGAATAGCTTTCTTGAGCGGTAGGAATGGCAAAGCGCTCCAAGAGACGTTTACCTTCTACCACCCCGAGGTTGATGTTGCTATTACCTATATCTATAGCTAAAAGCATATTGCCCCTTTTCGAACGGCGTTGGAGCGTTCGGCGTTCGGCGTAAGTTCAAAAAAAGCTAAGCTTACAACTTATAACTTATAACTTATAACTTATAACTGAACTTTACGTGTTTTGCGTTCCTATCGCTTCAAGTTATCTTTCAACTCTTTCAACTTATCTCTAATTACCGCTGCTTTCTCGAATTGGAGGTTGCGCGCGGCCAGCTCCATCTCATATTCCAGCTCCGAGATATACTTATTCATCTCGTATTCTTCCCGTTTTTCCCCGGTCAACTCCATGACAAATTCATCGGCATCCGCCAGGGCGTCTATCCCCTGCCTGATCGCCTTCTGGATCGAACGCGGGGTAATCTTATTCAACCGGTTAAATTCCAGCTGGACGGTCCGGCGGCGGCTGCTTTCATTGATCGCTTTCTGCATCGAAGCGGTAACCGTATCCGCGTACATAATCACTTTTCCGTTAAGGTTACGCGCCGCCCTGCCGGAAACCTGGATCAGACTGGTGGCCGAACGCAAAAACCCCTCTTTATCCGCATCCAATATGGCGACCAGGGAAACCTCCGGAAGGTCCAATCCCTCCCGGAGCAGGTTGATCCCCACCAGGCAGTCGAATTTCTCCTCGCGCAACTCGCGCAAGATCCTGGAACGCTCAATGGTATCGATCTCCGAATGCATATATTTTACCCTTAATTTCTTTTCTTGTAAATAAGCAGTCAGGTCCTCGGCCATCCTCTTGGTCAGGGTGGTCACCAGCACCCTTTCTTTTTTTTCGGAGCGTGATTTTATTTCCCGGATCAAATCCTCGATTTGGCCGGCAGTCGGCCGAATGATAATTTCCGGATCAACCAGCCCCGTGGGCCGGATGATCTGTTCAATTATCTCCCCCTGGCTTTTCTTTACCTCAAACTCAGAAGGAGTGGCGGAAACAAAAACCACGCGCTTGACCGTAGACTCGAACTCTTCGAATTTTAAAGGGCGGTTATCCAGGCAGGAAGGCAGGCGAAAACCGTATTCCACCAGGACCTGCTTTCTGGCCCGGTCGCCCTCATACATCCCCCGAAGCTGCGGGATGGCGACATGCGACTCATCGATAATGGTGAGGAAATCCCCCGGAAAATAATCGATCAACGTGTCCGGCCGGGATCCGGGGGCCCTTCCGGAAAGATGGCGCGAATAATTCTCGATCCCCTGGCAATACCCGATCTCCCGCAGCATCTCCATATCATACTTTGTGCGCGACTCCAGCCTCTGCGCCTCTAAAAGTTTATTTTTCCCTTTAAGAAATTTGAGCTGTTCATCCAATTCCCGGTTAATCATCTCAATAGCCGATTCCAGTTTTTCTGGAGAAACAATGAAGTGTTTTGCCGGATAGACCGCTATTTTATCCAATGCCGCCAGGGTCTCCCCGGAAACAGGGTTTATCTCGGAGAGCTTATCGATACGGTCGCCAAAAAGCTCTACCCGCAGGGCCTTTTCCAGGTAAGAGGGAAAGATCTCCAGGCAATCTCCGCGCACCCGGATCCTCCCGCGGATGAATTCATAATCGTTTCTTTCGTATTGGATCTTAAGCAAAGCCGAGATCAGCTCGTCACGGGAAAACTCCTGCCCTTTTTCCAGAAAAACCAGCATCTTACGGTAATCCTGCGGATTCCCGAGATTATAGATACAGGAAACCGAAGCGACGATCAACACGTCGGAACGGCTCATCAGAGAAGTGGTGGCGGAGAGCCGCAGGCGGTCAAGCCGGTCATTGATCGAAGAATCCTTTTCGATATAGGTATCGGTGGAAGGTATGTAGGCTTCCGGCTGGTAATAATCATAATAGCTGACGAAATACTCCACGGCGTTATGCGGGA
>JAQUQA010000020.1:0-2244 GCA_028716305.1 Candidatus Omnitrophota bacterium
GATTTCAGTAAATTCAAGTATGACCAGGAGAAAAAAGAACGGGAAGCGAAAAAACACCAGAAACAGGGCAAGCTCAAAGAAATACGCCTGAAGCCCAATATTGACGACCACGATTATCAGACCAAGCTGAAGCAAGCGGTAGCCTTTTTAAATAAAAGAGACAAGGTAAAGGTAAGCCTGTTCTTCCGCGGCAGACAAATGGAACATTTAGATCTCGGCAGGAAGATTATCGATAGATTTATAATTGACACGCAAACCAGCGGACAGCTGGAGAAGTCGCCGATGCTTGAGGGGCGGGTTATCTCTCTGGTGATCAGTCCGAAATAAAACAGCATAAGAGAAGAGGAAAGAAAGATGGGAAAATTAAAAACCAAAAAAGGCGTTGCCAAAAGATTTAAACTGACGAAAAAGGGAAAAATCAAATATTATCCCGGAGGCAAGAGCCATCTTGCCAGCAGTAAGGAGCCGGAGAGGATCAGGCATTTAAGAAAAGGGGTATCTTTGGCGGGAGAGAGGGAGCAGCGGTTTCTCAAACGGTGCCTTCCTTATGGATAGCCGCTAAGCGGATTTAAAGTTTACCCGGGCTTTTGCGCCCGGCTTGATTATAAAAAGGAGCAAGTCATGGCTAAGGTCAAACATAGCGTAGCAAGCAGAAGAAGAAAAAAAAGAGTATTAAAAAAAGCGAAGGGTTATTGGGGGGATAGGAGTAAGCAGTTCCAGCAGGCGCGCAGGACGCTGCTGCATGCCTTGGTTTACGCCTACCGCGATAGAAAGAACAAAAAAAGGCTTTCCCGTAAGCTCTGGATCGTCAGGATCAACGCCGCATGCCGGCAGTCCGGGATGACTTATAGTCAGCTGATCAACGGCTTGAAAAAAGCAAAAGTAAGCATAGATCGCAAGATCCTCGCCGACCTGGCGGTAACGGATACACAGGCGTTTAAAAAATTACTGGAAATCGCCAAAGGCAAGTAAGATTTTGGATTCTCTGTTACGGAGTTGTCAGGGGCAAAAACCAGCGGAGAGAATATGTACGTGATTATAGTTGGTTGTGGCCGGGTCGGTTCAGAGCTGGCCAAGTTGTTGTCTAATGAGGGGCACAACGTGGTCATTATCGATCAGAAACAGGCGGCATTTGAGCGTCTGAGCACGAGTTTTAACGGCTTGACCCTGGTCGGCAATGGTTTTGATCTGGAGCTGCTGAAACAGGCGGGCATTGAAAAGACCGATGCCTTCTGTGCGGTCACAAACGGCGATAATACGAACCTGATTGCCTCGCAGGTGGCAAAGAAAATCTTCAAGGTCCCCAAGGTGATTGCCCGCGTCTATGATCCGCAGCGCGCCCATATTTATTCCGCGCTGGGGCTGGATATTATCAGCGGGACCATCCTTTTTGCCGCCATGCTCAGGGATAAGGTTATTGAAAGCCGGTTTTCCAGCTATCTGATCGAATCAAAAGATCTCGGTGTCCTCGAGATCGAAGTGAAGGGCAGTCTGATCGGCAAGACCATCCAGGAGGTAAATATTCCGGGAGAATTCCTGGTGGCGGCAATCCGCAGGCTTGACGGGGTAATTATTCCCGAGCCGCAAACGGTCTTAAAGGCAAAAGACATTCTGGCGGGAGTGGTAAGGGTCGCCAGCTTGAAGAAGATCAAAGAACGCTTTAGTCTCTAGCCGGGAGAGGGCAATGTATATTGTTATTGTTGGTGCTGGCAAGGTCGGGTTTTTTCTGGCAAAGCGGCTTTGTCTAGGCAAACACACGGTGAGCATTATCGATAAAGACAAGGCCCGTTGCGAAGAGATCGCCAAGCAGTTGGAAGCGATTGTGATAAACGGAGACGCCTGTGAACTGCGTATTCTTGAGGAGGCGGAAGTATCACGGGCCGATGTCTTGGCGGCACTCACCGGAGACGACGAAGATAATTTAATTATCTGCCAGCTGGTAAAAGAAAAGTTTAACGTGCAACGCACCGTAGGCCGGGTGAATAACCCGGATAATGAGCACACCTTTTCCGAGCTGGGGGTGGATGTTCCCGTAGATTCCACCAAGATCATCGCCAAGATCATCGAAGAAGAAGTCTCATTCTCGGACTTCGTAAATTTAATGAGTTTTAAGCGCGGAAAGCTTGCGATAGTGCGCGTGGACATCCCTAAAGAGTCGCCGGCAATAAATAAGCGGATCCAGGATATCCAGCTGCCCCCGGATTCGGTACTGGTCTCAATTGTCAGGCAGGATGAAGTGATCGT
>JAQUQA010000020.1:2344-12780 GCA_028716305.1 Candidatus Omnitrophota bacterium
GAAAGCTTGCGATAGTGCGCGTGGACATCCCTAAAGAGTCGCCGGCAATAAATAAGCGGATCCAGGATATCCAGCTGCCCCCGGATTCGGTACTGGTCTCAATTGTCAGGCAGGATGAAGTGATCGTCCCCAAGGGCAACACAGTCTTACAGCCCGGGGATGATATCATCGCCCTTACCCTGGTAGGTAATGAACCGCAATTACTGAATTTGCTGGTGGGGAATATTTAATATGAAGATAAAACTCCCCCTGGGAATCGTTCTGGGAATTACCGCGGAAATTTTTTATTCCCTGGCAATCATGCTTGTGGCTTTACTGGTTTGCCTGCTGATGAACCTTAAAAGATGATCCTGCGTCCTCGTTTAGAAGATATCCGGAGTATCGGGTATTATCTGGGAAAAATTATTATCGCCATCGGCCTGACCATGCTGTTGCCGATCGCCTTCGCAATTTTCGTCGGAGAAATAAACCCCGCCCTTGATTTTTTAATCGGTATCGAAATTTCCCTGATCATCGGCCTGGTCCTGACCAAGGTATGTTTTACCGAGAGGGACCTGAATTGGATGCAAGGGATGGTGGTAGTTAGCCTATCCTGGTTGGTGGCCGCGGCTTTGGGGGCGATACCGTTATATTTAAGCGGGCACTGGCTATCTTATCTTGACGCCTGTTTTGACGCGATGTCCGGCTTTGCCACTACCGGATTGTCGCTGGTGGGGGACTTGGATCATCTCTCCCTGACGCATAATCTCTGGCGCCATCTGATCATGTTTATCGGGGGCCAGGGGATCGTGATCGTGGCTTTATCGTTTTTTGTCCGGGGCATGTCCGGGGCCTTTAAGATGTATGTCGGCGAGGCGCGCGAAGAAAGGATCCTGCCCAATGTCATACACACCGCCAGATTCATCTGGCTGGTAAGTTTTGTTTATCTGGCGCTGGGAACCCTGGCCCTGGGGATCACGGGCATTTTTATCGGGATGAAACCCTTTAACGCCTTCTTCCAGGGGCTTTGTATCTTTATGGCGGCTTTTGATACCGGAGGATTCGCCCCGCAGTCGCAAAGCATACTTTATTACCATAGTTTCGCCTTTGAGATAATTACCGTTATCCTGATGGTTTTGGGAGCGCTTAATTTCAAGCTGCATTATTGCCTCTGGATGGGGAGGCGCAGGGAGATATTTGATAATATTGAAAGCCGGACGTTATTTGTGAGCATCCTGGTGGTTTTTTCGATCGTCGCCGGCAGCCTCTCGCATTACGGAATTTACCCTCAGGCCCTGGTATTGTTTCGGAAGGGGTTCTATCAGATCATTTCCGGGCATACCGGCACGGGATTTCAGACAATGTATCCCGGACAGTTTTTTGGAGAATGGGGGCACTTGGCTTTGATCGGGACAATTTGCGCCATGGGAATGGGGGGCGCGGTTTGTTCGACAACCGGAGCGATTAAGACATTGCGCATCGGAATTATCGCCAAGGCGTTTATAGAGGATGTCAAAAGGGTCATTTTGCCGGAGAAGGCGATTGTCGTGCAAAAATACCACCATGTCAAGGATATCTTTCTCGATGACAAGCAGGTAAGAAGCGCGCTTTTGATAACTTTGGCATACCTGATTATTTATGTATTGGGGGCCTGTGTTGGATTATTGTTTGGCCACCCCTTTCTTAATTCGCTATTTGAATCCACCTCGGCCGCGGCAAACGTCGGATTATCCTGCGGCATTACCAATCCACAGATGCCGGCACTTTTGAAGGCAACCTATATGCTGCAGATGTGGGCCGGCAGGCTGGAGTTTATGTCTATTTTTACCCTGATCGGCTTTTTTGTCGCTTTTGTAAAAGGCAGATAATGATTGATAAACATTGCAAGTTTTTACTGGCCGTCTGTTTATTTTTTGCCTGGCGCGGGATTTCATTTGCCCAGCCGCTCTCCAGCGAAGAGTTGATCAAAAAGGCTCGCACCTACGATAACAAGCCCGTTGTTTATGCGGGGGAGGTGATCGGCGATATTATGTTTCGCGGCGAATACGCCTGGATCAATATGAGTGATGGTAAAAACGCGCTGGGGGTTTGGATAAAAAGCGGCCTTTTGGCCGGGATAACGCAGACAGGGGCCTATGGTTCAAGGGGTGATTGGGTGGAGGTAAGCGGTGTATTTCACCGCGCCTGTCCCGAGCACGGAGGAGATTTGGATATACACGCGGGGTCGATAAAATTGATCGTCGCGGGAAAAAAACTCCGGCAGGAATTGAATAAACAAAAACGGGATATTGTTTTTATACTTTTGGGGGTATTATGCCTGGTCTCGATATTGAGGCTTATCAAAAGGCCTTTGAAGGCGAAATAGAGGCGGTAGATTCTTTGCAGGCCCTGGAAGAGTTGAAGGTAAAATACCTGGGGCGTAAGGGGATTTTGGCCCAGCTGACCGGTTCTATTCCGCAGTTACCGCAGGGTGAGCGCGCCGGTTTCGGCCAGCGGGCGAATATTTTTAAAAACCGGATTAATCTCTTAATCGCCGAGAAGCAAGGTGCCCTTATTCCCCAGGGAGGGCCTTATGATCTGCCGGCCGCAAGCGGTGTTGATATTGGTATGCCCGGATATGTGCAGGAGCCGGGGCATTTGCATCCGATCACCCAAACTATCGACGAGATCTGTTTAATTTTTTCGCGTATGGGGTTTTCCATCGTGGAAGGCCCGGAGATCGAAACCGAATATAATAATTTTACCGGGTTAAACATCCCGCTGGATCATCCTTCGCGCGATGCCTTCGATACCTTCTACCTTAAAGGCGCCCAACATTTATTATTACGCAGCCATACCTCTCCCGTGCAGATCCGGGAGATGAAATCGACAAAACCGCCTTTGGCCGTGGTTGTCCCGGGCAGGGTTTACCGGCCCGATGCCACGGATGCGTCCCATTTGTTTATGTTTCATCAGGTAGAAGGTTTTCTGGTGGATCAGGGGATCAGGTTTTCCGACCTAAAAGGTATTTTGGAAGTTTTCTTAAAAAATGTTTTCGGCCGCGAGATCAAGACGCGTTTTCGACCGCATTTTTTCCCTTTTACCGAACCCTCCGCGGAGGTTGATATTTCCTGCTCGATCTGCAAGGGCGCGGGTTGTTCTTCGTGCGGCCAAAAAGGCTGGCTGGAGATTTTAGGCTCGGGAATGATCCATCCCAACGTTTTGAAGAATGTCGGATATGATAACAAAAAATATTCCGGTTTTGCTTTTGGGATGGGGATCGAGAGAATTGCGATGTTAAAATACGGGATCAATGATATCAGGCTTTTTTGCGAGAATGATTTAAGATTTCTAAGGCAATTTTAACGATAATAAGCGCAAAGCGTAAATCGCAAAGCGTAAAACTAAAGCGTAAAGCTTAAAACGCTAATGAAATTTACATATAACTGGCTGAAGGAATTTGTCGATATCAAAATTTCCGCCCGGGAGCTTGCCGATAAGCTGACCATGGCCGGGATCGAGGTAACCGCGCTCGAGAAAAGAAGCGGGGATTTTGTTTTCGAAATTGAGATTACCTCGAATCGCCCCGACTGGTTAAGCGTGGCCGGGATTGCCAGGGAGGTAGCGGCAATTACAAATTTAAAATTCAAAGTTCCTTTTGCGGCGGCTGGCCTGCGCCCGGCAAAAGGGGCGCGGGAAAAACCGGTTTTCCAGATAAATGTCGAAGATAAAAAAGACTGCCCTTTTTATAGCGCCACGATTATCCAAGGGCTGCAGGTGGTGGATTCTCCGGATTGGCTTAAAGAAAGGCTGGAATTGATCGGATGCCGCAGCGTGAATAACATCGTGGATATAACAAATTACGCGATGTTTGAGTGGGGCGAGCCGCTGCACGCCTTTGATCTAAGTAAGCTGGCCCCCGGAGAAATAATTATCAGGCGCGCCAAGACAGGCGAAAAAATCCTGACAATCGACCAGCAGGAAAGATCTTTGGATCCGAGGGTTCTGCTGATCGCCGATAAGAGCCGTCCCTTGGCGATAGCCGGGGTAATGGGCGGGCAAGAGAGCGAAATTTCCTTTTCTACCAGGGATATCCTTTTGGAGGCGGCGGTATTCAATCCGGTTTTGGTACGTAAAGGCAGACAGTTAATCGGCCTGCAAAGTGATTCTTCTTATCGGTTTGAGCGCGGGATCGATAGGCAAACCCTGGAGTCTTCAAGGAATCGGGCTGTTTCTTTGATTAATCGGATTGCCGGCGGCAGGATCGTTTCGGAAAAAAGCCGCGGGGTTTTATCCGCGAAGTCCGGGAAGATAAAGTTGACCGCGCTCTCTCTGGAAGGCACCCTGGGTTTTTCTCTTCCGCTTGGAAAAGCCGCGGCTATTTTGGATAAATTGGGTTTTCGGGTTTCCCGGAGCAAAAACCACCTTTTGGTGACTGCCCCGCTCTTTAGAAGGGATATTCTTTCCCAGATTGATTTAATTGAAGAAGTGGCCCGGGTTTATGGATATGATAAGGTGCCCAGCACCCTGCCTAAGATTTTACCGAGGCCGCAGGTTTCTACTCAAAACGATTTTGTGCGCGGGGTAAAGAATCTTTTGGTTGCTCTCGGGCTTAATGAGGCGATCACTTATAGTCTTGTTGACCGCGGATCTCTATCCGGCTGCGGAATCAATCAGGATGGCCATGTGGAAATAGAGAATCCGTTAAGCCTGGAGCAGGAGCTTTTAAGGCCGACTATCCTGCCGGCTCTTTTAAAAGCAGTCGCGCATAACTTGAGCCACCAACAAAACTACGTAAATATTTTTGAAATTTCCAATGTCTTCCGGATGGTAGGCGGCGGCCCCCGGGAGACGCTCTCTTTGGGGATCGCCTTCTGCGGCAAACAGGCATACTTGTCCGACAGCGGCAGGATCGAGCATGAAGTGGGGGTATTGGATTTAAAAGGCGTTGTGGAAAAGATACTGGAGTTCTCCGGCATAAAGAAAGATTATGCCTTTCTGCAGGCCGCCCCGGGTGAAATAAAAATTACCTTAAAGGGCCGGGAATTAGGGAAAATTATTGTGCCGCCGGCGGAAACCCTGGATAGATTCGAAATCAAGAACAGGAATACCGTTCTGGCGGAAATTGATCTGGAGTTGTTGTTCAGGCATGTTGGCGCAAGAATTCAGTTTAAGCCATTGGCTTGTTTCCCGAAGATCTCCAGGGATTTAAGCATTGTGCTCAAAGAAGAGGTTTCGCTGGAAAATGTCCTCCGGGAGATTAAGTCCGTTGCCGGGGATTTACTGGAAGAAGCGGCAATTACGGATTTTTACAGAGGCAAACAGATCCCCGCCGGCCATAAGAGCCTGACCATTTCCTGCGTATTCCGCAGCCCGCAGCGCACCTTAAGCGACGCGGAGATCCAGCCGATACATGCCAGGCTGATCCAGGTTATGGCTGAGCGTTTCGGGGCTAAAATCAGGTAGCCGGCAGCTACGTCTGCGCTTGTGGATTGATTTCTTTTCCGGATGTGTTATACTTTTCTTGAAAGGATTTTAAAAGTCCCTGCGGTGCACGTTGGAAAACCGATAATAGTTGAACCAACATCAATATCAAGGGAGCCCAAGCTTTCTTTTCGCTTCGGCGTCAAGGAGAGGGCACCCACCTGAAACCAAACAGGTTCAGACTGTCGTTTCCAACGGCACATTTGCGGGGACTTTCTATTAGCGTAAAGCTCAAAGTGCAAAGCGCAAAGTTACAGCGTAAAAGTTAAAACGCTTTAAGCTTTAGATTTAAGTTTTGCGCTTTGCGCTCTACTCTTTGCACTCTCCCATGGATCTTTTTTCCGAAAAGCCGGAACAAATCAATCCCAAAGACCAGCCTCTGGCGGTGCGGATGCGTCCGCGCAGCCTAAAAGAATATATCGGACAGGAACACATCCTCGGACCGGGAAAGCTGTTGCGCCGGGCAATCGATGCCGACCGGCTCGCCTCCTTGATATTATTCGGCCCGGCCGGCATAGGAAAGACTTCTCTGGCCTGGTGCGTCGCTAATATGACCAGCTCCAACTATGTTTCCATCAACGCCACTACTTCCAACGTGGAAGAGTTAAGAAAGATAATCTCGCGGGCCAAACAGATTAAATCCTCCGGCGGCAAAAAAACCATCCTTTTTATCGACGAGATCCACCGTTTTAACAAGGCGCAGCAGGACGTATTGTTACCCGATGTGGAAAGCGGGAACCCGGTTTTGATCGGGGCCACGGTGCACAATCCGTTTTTTACGATTGCCTCGGCGCTGCTTTCCCGTTCATTGGTCTGCGAATTGAAATCACTCAGTGAAAAAGATATCCAGAAGATCGTCACCGCGGCCATTGAGGACAGGGAGCGGGGGCTGGGAAAGTTAAGGATCAAGATTGATAAAAAGGCCTTGAGTTTTCTGGCAAAGACATCGGAAGGGGATGCCCGCCGGGCGTTGAATGCCTTGGAAATCGGCGCGCTTTCTACTCCGGGGTCCGCAGACGGCACGGTTAATTTCACCCTGGATGTCGCCAGTGAATCCATTCAGAAGAAACCGGTGTTATACGACAAGGATGAAGACGCGCATTACGACACCGCCTCGGCATTCATTAAATCCATGCGTGGTTCCGATCCGGATGCCGCAATCTACTGGATGGCAAAGATGCTTTATGCCGGCGAGGACCCGCGTTTTATCGCCCGCAGGATCTGTATCTTGGCGGCGGAAGACGTGGGTAACGCAGATCCCCTGGCGCTGGTTTTGGCAAATGCCGCGCTGCAAATCGCTGAATTTGTCGGTATGCCGGAGGCGCGCATACCCCTGGCCCAGGCTTGCATCTATGTCTCCTGCGCCCCGAAATCCAATGCCAGCTATCTGGCCATTGACCGGGCCACGCAGGATATCGCCAGCGAAAAAGTACAAGAGGTCCCGGATCATTTAAAAGACGCGCATTTGGACGGGGATGCTTTGGGGCACGGTAAGGATTATAAATACGCCCATGATTATCCGGGGCATTATGTGAAGCAGGAATATACCCGTAAAAAAGTCAAATACTACGAACCTGCGGATATCGGGCATGAAGCCAAGATAAAACAGCGTCTGGAAAAGAACAAAAACCGGGTATAATTTTTTTCTTGTCCGGTTATGGCTTCCGTGTTAAAATTCCTCATGCAACATAAACGAGGGCATCGCCATTAAAGAGAGAAGGGAGTTCCAGAGAATACCGTTAGACGGCAGGGTGAGCATCCGTTCGGAAAATAAGAGGCCGCGGATGCTTTCCGCTTTTCTTGATAATCTCAGCTTTGGCGGATTTGGTATGTATTCCCAGGATAAGGTCGATTTAAAAAAGGAGATCGAATTTGATCTGACGGTGCCTTTATTGGGACAGCCGTTGTCCGGCAGTGGCAGTATCAGGTATATGAACCCGGTAGAGAAATATAATAAAGAGATCTATTTCATGGGTGTAGAATTCGGAGAAGTGAATAAAGATGCTATCATGTTTATAATCAAAAGGTTACACCTGCAAAAATCCAAACAAACCGCCGCAAAAATTCATAATTATCTGGACTTCATCCCATATTAACAAAAACCTCCTTAAAGAAACCGTTTTCTTTTGCTCCAGCGCGGAATATTGAATTTGTTTGTTCCCGTGTCATACTTTAATCAAGCCACGGAAGCGAAAAACCGCCTGTATCCAGGCGGCATGCTTGATTTTGTATTGGAGGGCAAACCCATCGTAAGGTGGGGGCGCAAAGCCACGGGTCTTAAAAGCGCAAAGCGTAAAGCGCAAAGCGCAAAGTTTAAGCGCAAGGCGTGAAAATTTAAAATTAAGACAGCCGGGTTGCCGAATACGTGGAAATATCAACAGTGTATTCGGTAACCCGGTTTTTATTCGGGTTAAGGCCAGATAATGATGAAGGCACTCTTGATGTCAAAAAGATCAATGATTTTGCAAGCAGCGGGCGCATTATTGATATTGATTGCCTGCTTCAGCCCCCTTTATGCCTATGACTACGACGATCCCTACGGCGCAGAGCCGGGAGGGGCGCAGTGGTACCAGGAAAATGCCGGGGCAATTGCTCACGGAGAATTTTCCCAGCTGCCCACTCCCAGCGCAACCGCTGCCAGCTATATCCCCAACCTGACCGAGTTTACGCAAGGGTATAACGATTTCGCGGGATCAAACCTTGATTTTAATACAAACGTCTATGGCTTGTTCGAAACCCCCCTGGATGCCGGATTTCTAAATGACCCCTACGGCGCAGAGCCGGGAGGGGCGCTTTGGTACCAGGAAAATTCCGGGGCAATCGTTAACGGCGAATTCAGCCAATTGCCGGCGCCAAGTACCGCGGCGATTACTTACGTCCCCGGATTAAATAATTACGTCGACAATTATAATCTCACTAACGGCACAAATCCCTTTATAAACGACCAATTAAACGATCTTTTTACTGTCCCCGACGTAAATGACCCCTGGCAAGACGATATTTTTCAGAAATTCGGGGCACAGAGCGATACCTCGGATTTCTTGGGTTCTATGGGTGCCAATCCGGAGGAACCCGCCGCGCCGTTGAACCTGCCGGTTTCCACGATGCCTAATGGTCCGGAAATAGATAATCTGATGATGGGGGAAGGTTTTCAGTGGAATGAGATCGCGGATTTTGTGGAGCAGGGTTATAAAGACGGAACGGTTGATGTAACTTTACAGCCCTTTAACGAAAAAATGGCAGCGATGCAGCCGCAAGAACGGGACCGATACCTGGCAGCGATTACCCGGGAGGCCGCCGGGATCATAAAACCATACGAGCAGAAAGAGGTCAGCATGGCCAATAAAGACATCCAGGTGTTCTTGGCGCCGACTTTCCGGGAACAGAGAGATGGGACAGCGGGCTTTGCCTATCCAGGCCTGAACAGCATTGTCATCGACACCAAGCAGGCCCAGGGGTCGATAGATAACCTGAGGAGTTCTATTGCCAGCCCTTCAAACTCTCTTAATAACGATGAGTTAAGAGACGGAGATATGTTAAAGAAATTCGTGGGTGACCAAACCGATCAAGAGTTGTTTACGGCCAGAGTCCAGGACACCTATAATCACGAGATGATTCATCATTCACAGCCAAAAGAAGTTTTAGCGGGGAATCCGGAGAAACAGGCGTATCTGGGGCAATTGGCGTTATCCGATAATCCCGCCCTGTTGTTGAATGAACTGAATACGTTGTCTCATACCGCCGCCTCGGCAAATCATAAGTCCGCCGCCAGAGATGTAGTAAAGGAGGTTTACGACAATCTGGGGTATAATAACTTTGCGCAGGAAAAGATAGCAGAGCAGGTCTATAATGACAAAGTGCGGGATGTCCGGCTCGATGCCTATCCGGACATTTCTCCTTATAAACCAAACCATCCGTTAAATGCCGGCAGTGTTGCCCGACCCAGCAGCGCAGAGGTATCCAAGGCAGTCACGGATTATTCTGAGGTTATTCAGAACAAGACATATTACAGCAACTCGTTTATGGGTCAGCTTTCAAATGACGCGATCAAGAGCGCCGCAGCCGACAATTATACAAAACAGTTCGGACCCCTGCCAAAGATCCAGCCTATCCAGGTGAATCAGGATAATTTCTAACCGTAATTATTTCTTGTTTGCCCAATCGATTCGTGCTAAAATTAAAAAAACAACAAGAGGTCGGTATGATTATTACAGAGCAAAAACCCTTTGGGGAAATTATAGATAGCCTAAAGGATTATAAGCGGATTTTTCTGGTGGGTTGCGGTGAATGCGCCACTACCTGTAAGACCGGCGGCAAGGAGGAATTGGAGCGCTTGCGGCAGGAGTTGGAGAGGCAGGGCAAGGTAGTAACCGCGACAGTCATTCCGGATGCCCCTTGTATCGCCAGTCAGGTCAAGAGCGAGCTAGCGAAGAATATGAATTCACTGCGCCAGGCGGATGCTATTTTAGTAATGGCCTGCGGCTTAGGCGTCCAGTCGGTGCGGGAAAACAACCGGATCGCTTTGGCTGTTTTGCCCGGCTGCAACAGCCTTTTTGGCTCAACGTTGGACAGCCAGGGGAACTTTTGCGAAAAATGTTCACTCTGCGGGGAATGTATTTTGGCCGAGACGGCGGGGATTTGTCCGGTTACCCTCTGTTCTAAAGGATTATTGAACGGGCCCTGCGGCGGGGCAAACAAGGGGAAGTGTGAAGTGGATCCCGAGAAAGACTGCGCCTGGGTAATGATTTATAAAGAACTGCAGGCAAAGGACAGGCTCGGCCAGTTAAGGAAGATACAGCAGCCGAAGGACCATAAAAAGACGATCAAGCCGCGAAAGATTCTTGCGGCAAATAATCAAGCGTAAAACGTTTTGAGTTTTGCGCTTTGAATTTTACACTTTTAAGATGGGCGACTTGAATTATAACGACAAGGTAATGGACCATTTCATGCACCCGCGCAACGTCGGTGAGATCCCCGACGCCAGCGGAGTAGGC
>JAQUQA010000021.1 GCA_028716305.1 Candidatus Omnitrophota bacterium
TCGGGGAAATGCAGGGCGAACAACAGGGCAATCACCCCTCCCCAGGAGGCCGAACAGATCGTGGCCGACTTAATCCCTAAATGCGCCACCACCGTTTGCATGATCTCTACCTGCTCATCAAGGGTAACGCAACAGGAACCATGGTCAACCTTGGCCCTGCCCTGATGCGGAAAATCAAAAAGGGTGATGCGATAACTGTCCCCGAAACGCTGCAGGAAAGAATACCACATCGCCATGGACTGCTGCGCGCCGTTCAGGCAGACGATATCCTCCCCCCTGCCAAAGATACGGTAGGGGATCTGGAAGCGGCCGCAGGAAAGCATCCCTTTTGACTGACAGGATAAAGACTTTACCATTTCCTCATCTGGTTGTTCCTATGTGGTGACGGAATTTAAGCGTATTTTATTGTAAACCCACACCGTGAAAATATCAATGAAGTTTTTCCCTTTTTTATCGACCTTTCTCTACCCTGTTACCGGACGGCCTAAGCCGGCGCAAGGGAAAAACTGAACTACCGGCAATGGATAATGTCGCCGGCGGTGATCCTCTGGATCACCCCGGAATCCCCCCTGACCAGGAGGGCGCCGTCCTTATCCAGATCAACGGCAAGCCCTTCCAGCTGCTGATGATGATAAGCTATTTTCACCCTGCGGCCAAGCGTCAAATTATATTCCCGCCACTTCTCGATGATCCGTTGCCTGGCCCCCTTCTGGAAGACCAGGTAATTTTCTTCGATGCGGCGCAAAATCTCCTGTAACAAATCCACCCGGTTGATCTGGGTCTTTGTCTGCTCTTTCAGAGAGGTGGCGGCGGGCGGCAGGGTCTTTTTATCGTTATTCACATTCAGCCCTATACCGATAACCACAAAATGCACCTCATCCATCTCGGCGTTAAGCTCGGTCAGGATCCCGGCTACTTTTTTTTGATGCAACAGGATATCATTAGGCCATTTGATCTGGGGGTCGAGCCCGGTTTTCGCTTTAATCGCTTCACAGATGCCGACTGCCGCCAACATGGTCAAGAGCGGCGACTGCCCGGGCAGGATTTTCGGACGTAAAACAAAAGAAAAATAGATCCCTTTATATTTCGGCGAAACCCACTGCCTGGCAAACCTGCCCCTGCCTTTATGCTGTGCCTCGGCGACCACCAGGCCGCCATCGGGCAAACCTGCCATCGCCTTTTGCCAGGCAATGTCCATGGTCGAAGAAACACAATCAAAATAATGGATCTGCTTTCCGATCAGCCTGGTTTGCAGCTTATCGGCGATTTCCAAAGGCAGGAGTTTATCCGGAGAGGCGGCCAGCTGATAGCCTAAATGCGGAACGGCAATAATCTCATAACCGGTATCACGTAATTCCTGGATGTGTTTCCAAAGGGCCTGACGGCTGATCTGCAAGTGTGCGCTGATCTCCTCACCGGAAACATAGCCTTCCCTGTTTTTAAGGATCTGGATGATTTTTTCCCGCATTATTCTTTGTTCTCGTAGAGTGGGGACATCTGGCGTAATTTCTTGACGATGGGAGGCAGATTCTCCAGGAGATAATCCACATCCTTGGCCTTCGACCACCTGCCTAAAGTGAATCTTAAGGAACCATGGGCAATCTCGTGTGGCCGCCCGATAGCCAAAAGCACGCTGGAAGGCTCAAGAGAAGAAGATGTACAGGCAGAACCCGTGGACGCGGCAATCCCAACCATGTCCAGGTTTAAAAGCATGGACTCCCCTTCGATGTATTTGATCGAAAAGTTAACGTTATTAGGGAGCCTTTGCGTAGGGTGGCCGTTAAGCATCACCTCGGGTATCTTTTCCGGGATCTCTTTGATCATTTTATCCCGCAGCTTGATCTGGGCCCTTGTTTCTTCCGGCATTTTTTCCCGGCACAATTCGATTGCCTTAGCCAGCCCGACAATCCCGGGGATATTATGTGTTGAGGCCCTCTTGCCGAATTCCTGGTCGCCGCCATGCAGAAACCTTTCAATACGGGTGCCCTTCCTGATATAGAGGACGCCCACACCTTTGGGGCCGTAAAACTTGTGCCCGGAAAGGCTTAACAGATCGACATTCAGCTCATCGACATTGACCGGAACATGCCCTACCGTCTGCACCGCATCGCTATGAAAATAAATCCCCTTTTCCCGGGTGATCCTGCCGATTTCGGCAATCGGCTGGATCGTGCCGATTTCGTTATTTGCGTGCATTACGGAAACCAGGACCGTCTTATCGGTAATCGCCTTCTTGACATCCGCAGGATCAACTAAACCGTCCTTATCGACACCGACAACGGTAACCTGAAACCCTTTTTTCTCCAGGAACTTAACCGTTTCGCTTACAGCGTGATGCTCGATCGCCGAAGTCACGATATGGTTGCCTTTCGCCTGTCTGGCAAAGGCCGTTCCGATCACGGCAAAATTGTCGGATTCGGTGCCTCCGGATGTAAAGATAATCTCCTGCGCTGCGGCACCCAGGAAAGCGGCAACTTTTTCCCGTGCGTCCTCAAGGGCTTTCTTTGCTTCCTGGCCGAAAGAATGCAGGCTCGAGGCATTTCCGAATTTTTCAAAAAAATAAGGCTCCATCGCCTTGATCACTTCCGGGTCGGTTGGAGCGGTAGCGGCATAATCAAGATATACCCTTTGCATAATTTTTACCTCCGTATCTGATTCATGCTTCCTGTGCGGTACCCCTGCAGATCAACGGTAATATAATTATAACCCAGCTTGCTCAATCTTTCTACCACTAAAACACGCCTGCGGATCAGACGGCTGATCTGGGAAACAGGCACTTCAATCCTGCAGAGGTCCCCGTAATCCCTGATCCTTACCTGGCGCAGTCCCAGGCCCTGCAAAAACTCCTCGCCCCTGCCGATGCGGCTTAACAGTTCGGAAGTGATCATTCTGCCATAAGGGATGCGCGAAGCCAGACAGGCCAGATTGGGTTTATCCCAGGTCGTCAACCCCATCGCTTTACTATACCGGCGGATCTCCTGCTTGGAAAAACCGGCTTCCACTAAAGGGGAACGGATGCCTAATTCTTTTTTTGCCCGCTCCCCCGGGCGAAAATCGTCTTTATCCGTGATGTTTGAGGCATCGATAACATGTTTTATTTTCAGCCTCCGGGCCATTTTTTTTAACCTGCCGAATAATTCTTTTTTGCAATAGTAACAACGCTCTTTAGGATTAGAATAGAAACTTCTCTGTTTAAGCTCCCCGGTCCTGATGACCCTGTGCCGGGCGCCGATTCTTTTTGCCAGTTCTTTTGAAAAAATAAGCTCCTGGGCCGGATAGGTCGGGGAATCGGCGGTAACGGCAAGTAAATTTCCCCCCAGGCGCCGATACGCCACCTGCAAAAGAAAGCTGCTGTCAGTGCCTCCCGAAAAGGCCAATAGGCACGACCCGAGATCATCCAATATGCGATTTAATTTTCCTAATTTATCCATTCCTAGAAGTGTACTTCCATTGCCCGGGTGGGACAGATCTTGATGCAGGCCTCGCAGGCGATACATTTATTGCTGTGGAAACTTACTTTACGCGTATGCGCATCAACCGTTAAGGCGCCTGTCGGGCAGATCGGCACACAGATACCGCAGTGGGTGCATTTAGATTCATCGCGTATTACATCCTGGCTCAATGACTGGATCTGGACCCCGCAGCCCTGAAGGTATTCAATTCCTTTGTTATAATCATCGGACTTGCCTTTAAGTTCCAGGATCATTAATCCCTCCTCCTGGGGAGTGATAAAGGCCTTAAGGATATTGAACTGCAGGTTAAAATCCTTTGCCAATTTATATACGATCGGCTGGTCTCCCAGCCTGGTCGGAAAATGCAGCACTATGCGCCTGGAAACCATAAATCATCCCCCTTACCTAAAATGGCCTTTCTTTCAGGGCCTTAAAGACATAACCGCTTTCCCGGTTAGGAATCTGCGCTACCGGATCAGTAAGCAGAAAATCCCCTTTTTTGATCCAGGATTTCAACTCCTCGGCAATCTCCCTGGCCCGGGAATAACTGGAAAGACTGCCCACAGGGACCTGTTTGTCCCGAACAACGATCTTTCCCGTCTTCAGCTGCGCGTAATTGACTTCTCCCAGACTCCCCGGGATCATTTGAGGATAAGACTCGCTGTAATCCGTAATCTGGGTATAGATCTCTTCATCCCTGACCGCCGCGGCCTTGACTACTTCCTCGTCTAAAACAGGTATGGGAACACCAATACCCACACCTAAACTCACGCCATAACCTAACATGCTCACGCCTACCAGCCATTCGGGCTTCATTTGTTTCAGGTCGCCGATTACCGCCAGAGTGCCTGCGGGAGCCTGCGGCACGCCGTTCTCTTTACGGGCGACCCCGGGATTATGCTGTGTCCCCTGCCAGGCAACATAACCTATGCCTCCGCCTAAAAATATCTTTGTCCCTATCCCGATGGTCCGATAATCAGGGTCTTTTAAAAGCGGGGAGAGTTGCCCCGCAGAACAGTAACTGGCATTGCCCAGATTGGCCTTGAGCATCCCCATGTAAGTATAGATCGGCCGGTCGGATAAATTCACCGCCACATTATAATTTTGGTAACAGTTGCGGATATTGAACAATACTGCTTCGTTAAGATCCTTTATGTTGATCAGAGTTTCCAGTTTCTTGCGCGGGTAACAATCCGTCCCATAGGCCTGGGCCTCCAGGCGCACATCCTTTCCAGCAACCAGCTCCTGGATGACATGGGCCCCGCCGTACTTGAATTCACCCGGATAAACCTTGTTCCGCGGATCGTCATCCGGCAAAGCCGTGGCCCCCAGATAAATATCCGCCGCGGCAAACCCGGTGTAGGCAGGGACGTCGTTGAACTTACAGGTGCCTGCGCCGATTTTTATCCTGGGTTTGGAATGGCCAATGTTAAAATATGCCCCGGAGGAACACATCGGCCCAAAGGTACCGGTAGTGACGACATCCACTTCCTGGGCGGCTTTCTTTACGCCTTTTTTGGCGACCAGGTCGATCACTTCATCGGCGGTAACCGCAACTACCTGACCATTTTTAATTTTTTCGTTGATCTCTTTTATCGTTTTCATCTTACCCTAAAATAACCTTTCTTATATCGCGATAACTTCCTTTACTTCGGGTACCTCTTGTTTAAGGATCCTCTCGATCCCCATTTTCAAGGTCATCTGCGACATCGGACAACATCCGCAGGAGCCCTGTAATTTCAGCTTTACCACCCCGTCGGGGGTAACCTCCACCAATTCCACGTTGCCTCCGTCAGCCGCGAGCATGGGGCGGACCTTATCCAGCGCCTTTTCGACTTTTTCTCTCATGTCTAACTCCATATTTTTACCCGGTTAATAAATAGTTTATTCGCTCAAAAGTAACAGATTGATTATATCATTTTTAATCAACTGTTTCCAGGATTTATTGGCCTCAACAACAATTGTTTCGGCTTGGAAAGAATTCAATCCGGGCAGGACAACAATATCAATTATATCTCGACCGATATGCTCTGATTCACTTAGCTATGAATAAGGCTCGGCTTTTATGACCTGTGTCGTATCTCCAAGGGCTCTCGCCTGATTAGTCTCCGATTTCTATTTCAACCCTTACTGCAATTTGGGGATAAAGCGGATCATTGCTGGAGACAAAAACATCCCTGATCTGCTTGCCCGTCCCCATAGACTCATCATTTAAGTCCAATACAACCTCTAACTCTGCAAAATTTTCCGGAGCGATCGACTCCTGCCAGCCCAAAGGCGCTCCGGAAACCGAGAAATAAGGACTTTTATTTTTTTCTGTCTTTAAAGAAGCGGATATGCAACCACAGGACACCCTTACATTGTTAATAACCAGAACGGAATTGCCTTGATTTTGCAGCCTGAAAGTTTTTCTGGCTGTCCCCTGTTTCTTGCTGACTTTGCCGAAATCAAAATAACTTGGTTCCGCGTTGATCTGCGGCCGCTTCTTGCCTGCGTCTTTGATCAATCGCTTCTCTGTATCCGCTTTTGCCCGGGGATCCAAAATCGTATTCAGCGAGAATTTCTTGGCTACTTTATAGAAAATCTCTTCTTTGCTTATTCCACTTTCCAAAAGGGCGTCAACATATGCTTTTATCTCTTTTGCTTCTTTGCAATCGCATTTGTCAAAAGATTCCCGGCAGGTGCAGCATTTAAGGCCAGAATAAATTTCTGGCCTTTTCTTCTCAATATGCAAATTTGCGGCTGGCGCCCGCTTTGCGTGAATAGAGCTGTTCCCCAGGGCGAACAAGGTCCCAGAGAAAGAAAGCAAAAACACAAACAGCGCCGATAAAACATGCTTCCGTTGATATATTTGCATCCTGTTCCCCTTATTAACTTTAATATTTCACTACTGGATTCTCCTGACGACTCTATTTTGAAAATTCTCATTTCTCCGGCGCTGCCCTAAGAATTATTAATGCCCTTCTTTTTCATGCATCCCCTTATCGGACATGCCTGCTCCCTGCATCATATTCATATCGTGGTTCGCCGTTTGTGATTTATCTTTTGGCTCGGATTTTAATTCTTCATCAATTTTTTTTATATATTTCTCCGGGTCTTTCTTAAATTCCTCGACGCAGACCGGACAGCAAAAATTGATGATTCTGCCCTGATATTCATAAGTGGCCTTGGTTTGCGGGTCTATTTTTTCTCCGCTCACTGGACAAATCGTATTGCCCATCTCTTCCGGGAGAGAAGCCTGGACCGTATCTTCGGTTATATATTGAGAAAAGCCGGATGAAGTTAAAATAAGTGGAAATGCGAATAAAAAAACTGCCAAAATAATCTTTTTCATCTCTAGGACTCCTTTCTGCGCTGATGGGTTAGGGTAGATTTTCGATGCTATGCTGCTGATTTTTCAGCTGTCTTTCCTTAATCCAGCAATAGAGTACCGGTACCAGGATCAGGTTGGATAAAGTGGCTGTGACTAATCCGCCTACAGTCGGAGAAGCCATGGGTTTCATGATTTCAGACCCGCTCCCCGAAGATAGCATTACCGGGAACAAAGCGATAATTGTCGTGGTAGTAGTCATCATCGCGGGCCGCACACGCAATAACCCGCCTTTTATTACCGTGTCGCGGATCTCTTTTACGGTCGCAGGGGTCTTTCCCCTGAAGAGGTCGTCCAGACAGGAAACCAGGACCACGGCGTTATCTGAGGCGACACCGAACAAAGCGATAAAACCGACCCACACCGCGGTAGAGAATTTAAAATTAAGCAGGAATAACAGCAGTATCCCGCCCATCAATGAAATCGGCAGGCTGGAGGCTACGACCGCCAGAGAAGAAAAAGATTTAAAGGCCATGTAAAGCAACAATAGAATTACACTTAGACAGATCAATAAAGAAGGCACCAGGCGTTTACGCGACTCCATCTCCGATTCAAACTGGCCGGACCAGCTGATGTAATAGCCCGGGGGCAGCTTGATCCTGCCGTCTTTTATCGCCTCCTGGACATCCTTTTGCGCCAATCTGACAAAATCTACCAGGCCAATCTTCTCCTGATCCACATTAATGAATACACGGGCATAATCAAGCGTATTCTCCGATTGGATCATCGCCGGGCCATAAACTTTCTCTAATCGTGCTACCTGGCTTAAAGGCACCTGCTGGCCCATCATCCCGGAAACAAATATCCGGTTTAGCGCTTCGGGATTATCCCTTAATTCCCGCATGTATCTGACGCGCACCGGATAACGCTCCCTGCCCTCCACGGTCGTAGTCAGATTCATGCCGCCGATGGCGGTCATGATGATTTCCTGGATATCGTCGATTTTCAGACCGTAACGGGCCGCTTGTTCTCTGTCTATTTTAATCTCGAAATAAGGCCGGTTACCGAAGCGCTCCGCATAAGGAGAAACCGCGCCCTTGGTCTTAGCGACTATTTTTTCCAGCTGGACGGCAATTTTCTCGATCTGCTTCAAATCAGAACCAAAAACCTTTATGCCTACGGGAGTCTGAATCCCGGTAGCCAGCATATCGATCCGGTTACGGATCGGCTGCGTCATGATCGGGCTGACCCCGGGAATCTTGACTTTGCCTTCGATCTCTTCGATCAGCTTCTGGCGGGTCATGCCTTTTCTCCAGAATTTTTTATCCTTAAGATGAATGATTGATTCAATCATTACCACAGGAGCAGGGTCGGTAGCGGTTTCCGCCCGGCCGACCTTGCCAACAACCCACTCCACTTCATCGGGAAATTCATTTTTGATGATCATATCTTGTTTTCTGTTGACCTCCATAACCTCGGTCAGCGACGCCCCGGGCAAAAGAACCGGCATATATAAAAGATCCCCTTCATCAAGCGGAGGCATAAATTCCTGCTTCATTAAGACCGCGGAAATACTGCCCAAGAGCAATAAGCCGCAGGCAATGATCAGGATAATTTTTTTATGCCCTAGAGACCAGTTGATCGTCGGCCGGTAAATCCTGAAAAGCATCCTGGAGGTAACATTATCTTCGGCCAGGCGTAATTTCCCTTTTAATAAATAGTATGCCAACGTGGGCAAGAGGGTCAGGGCAATGATCGCGGCAGCAGCCATGGCAAAGGTCTTGGTAAAGGCCAGCGGTTTAAAGAGTTTGCCGGCCTGGCCGGTCAGGACAAATACCGGGATAAACCCGATGATCGTGGTCAGAAGCGCAAAAATAACCGGCTTTCCTACTTCCTTTGCGGCATCCGTACATACCTGCAGCCGCTCCTGGGAAGGCAGGCTGGGTAAATTCCTCTCTGCCCTACGCTCGGCTATCCGGCGGTAAATATTCTCCACTAATACACAGCCGGAGTCCACCATTACGCCAATGGCAATGGCGATCCCCCCCAAAGACATGATATTTGCATCAACTCCCATAATCCGCATAAATATGAAGGCTATCAGCACTCCTACGGGCAGGACAAGAGAAATAATCATGCTTCCCCAAAAATGCATCAAGAACACCACGATCACGAATACAGTAATGATGATTTCCTGAGAAAGCGCGCTCCGTAAAGTATTTATCGAGCGGTTAATCAGGCCGGTGCGGTCATAGAACGGAACAATTCTACCCCCTGCAGGCAATCCGACCTCCAGTTCTTTGATCTTCTTCTCTATTTCTTTAATCACAGACAGGGGGTTCTCTCCATAGCGCATAAGAACGACCCCGCCGGTCACCTCCCGGCCTTCCTTATCCAAGGCATTCCTGCGGAAATCAGGGCCAATTGTTACTTTTGCGATATTCTTTACATAAACAGGCGTGCCTTTGTCGCTTCTCACAACAATGTTCTCAATATCGCGAGTGGTTTTAATGAACCCCAGGCCGCGGATAATGAATTCCCGGCCCCCCTCTTCGAAAACTTTCGCCCCCACGTCGATATTCGAGCGCTTGACCGCGCTAAGCACATCCATCAGCTTTACCCGATATGCCAACAGCCGGTTGGGGTCTACGTCAATCTGGTACTGCTTAACATAGCCTCCTACTGAAGCGACTTCTGAAACCCCGGGTACGGCATTAAGCTGGTAACGTACATACCAATCCTGGATAGAGCGTAACTGGCTTAAATCATATCGGGAAGCTACCAGGGGTTTACCATCTATAGGGCACTTGCCACCGGAGGCATAAGCCTTATCAGGGTGGTCCGGGCAATAATAACCGTTCTCAACCGTATACCAAAAGATCTGCCCTAAGGCGGTAGCATCCGGCCCCAGAGAGACCATGGCGTTTTCCGGTAATCCGGCAGTGGCAAAATTTAACCTTTCTAATACGCGTGTCCTGGCCCAGTAATAATCCGTGCCTTCCTTGAAGATAAGATAAACCATCCCGAAACCAAAGGCGGAAGAAGAACGGATCACCTTGACTCCCGGTGTGCCCAAGAGCCTGGTGGTCAACGGATAGATTACCTGGTCCTCCACATCGGCAGGGCTCCTGCCCGGCCAATCTGCAAAAACAATAACCTGCAACTCCCCGATATCCGGGATCGCATCCACCGGGGTATGTTTAATGGAGAATATCCCCCAGAGGATAATCAGGATAAAAGCGCTGATCACTAAAAAACGGTTCTTTAAACAACCTTCTATAATCTTATCAATCATAATATATTCTTAACGATCATCCTTTTGGCAGCCTACTCTTGAGCTTCATCTTTTGCGCCCAGGGCCCCGCCGTAGGCGCTGCTGGTTACCGTTGCGGTCAACTGGCTCTGCGAATCAATCAGAAAATTCGCCCGGGTCACTACCTTATCGCCGGCTTTGAGGCCGCTGACGACGGGATAAAAGCTTTGCTTCTCTTTGCCGACATAAGCCTCGGCCTGCGGCCCGACTTCGACTTCCTTGCCGGAATATATACCATTCCCCAGATCGAGATACACCAGTTTGCGCATTCCGGTATCCAAAACCGCATTTTCGGGCACGGCTAATATCTTTCTTTGCATTTCTTTCTCGTCTTTTAAATAACCTGCGATGTAAATATCCACGTACATCTGGGGCTTTAATTTCAACCGGGGATTATCGATCTTGATACGCACGCGCTCCGCGCGCGTGTCCGGGTTTAAAACCGGATCAATGGCCGCGATCCTCCCCTGAAATTCCTCTCCCGGATAGCTCAAAGAAACGACCTTTACCGGCTGATCTTCCTTGACCCAGCTCAGTTCATATTCGTACACGTCCGCGTATACCCAGACATAGGGATTCTTTTCATCTGAGATGATCAGGCTGCGGTCAGGGCCATCGGCATCCTTAAGGCCGTCGATCTGCTGGTCGCTTAATCCCATCAGGCGTAATTTAAGCCTGGCCGCCTCGGCCAGGGATGCGGTGCGCTCCTTAAGTTGGCCTTCCCGGCTCTCCCGCAGCGCCTGGCTTGTTTTCAGCGCCTGGATAAATTCTTCCTCCGCCTTATAAAGCTGCGGGTCATAAGCGATCTTGCCGACGGTGCGGATCTCCTTGAACAAATCCCTGAAGGTGATCGCTTCTGAAGCTACTCCCGCCAGGGCAATCTCTCTGGGTGAAAGTTTGAGCGTCGCCTGATTTTGCGAACCGTCTCCTGCTATGTCCGATTCTTCATAAACCGGTATGTAGTCCATACCCATGGAATCCTTTGCCGGAACATCCGAAGTAATTGCGGGGTTCATGGGATTACGATAATAGAGGATCTTGCGGGTTTTATCAGCCTCTTTTGCACCTGCCGTGGCAAATAAGGCAGGATAAACTGCGCTTACCGTCACTAAGACAAACAGCCCGATTACCAATCTACCGAGATTACTTATTTTCATCTTTCACCTCTTTCAGATCGATGCCTGTCTGACGTTTCAAATCAGAGAGCTTCATATTATATTCAACCAATGCCGCGTAATAATCCATCTTCGTTTTTATCAGCATCCGTTCGCTGTCCAGTAAAAGCATAAAATCCCCCTTTCCCGAGCGGAAGGCCGCCAGGGACGAAGCAATGGAGCTCTCGATAATAGGGATAAGATCAGTCTGAAAAAGCCGGATCCGGTTTTTGGAGACTTCGACCGCGGTAAATAAATTTTTTGTCTCCTCCAGCCCCCTATTCTTCATCATCTGGTAGGCGGATTTTGCCTCCTCCAGGTTTGCCACGGCTTCTTTCACCTGATATTTCTGTTTTGTCCAGAACCATAACGGGACACTAAAGGCCATCATCAGGTCCCATGGTCCGATACCCCCGCTGGCCAGGCCGCGCATGACTATGCCGGCCATAAGATCGGGGAAATAACTCTTCTTGGCTAGGCTCTCGGCGTACTTGTTCTTTTCAATGGCATAGGAAAATATGAGCAGCTCCGGCTGATTCTCCAGGGTAGCCTTATAGAGGGAATTGATATCCTGACTAAAGTCGAAATTTTCGCTCAGCCTCGGTTCTCCCAACACCCCTTCAGGTTCCCGGTTCAAAAGCGTGTTCAGCCGGGTCTTCTTCTGGGATTGTATCTGGCCCAGATTCATTAAATCATTATTCAAGCGGGCAATCTCGCTGTAGATCTTCAGGACCTCTTCCTGGGTCACTTCGCTGACGGCATATTTTGCCTCTGCCACCTTAGCAATACTATTTAATAGATCGAAACTTTGCTGTTTTAACTCGATCTCTTTATAATTCATAAACAGATCATAATAAGCCTTTTCCAGGGCATTGATCACCTCTAATTGCGTATCTTTATATTCGGCGGCGTACATCTGTGATTCCACCAGGGCGATCTTACCTTTCAGGGAAAGCTTGCCGAAAAACGGCAGCATCTGCGAAATCGAAAGCATGCGATCCATTGCCGGAGTGGTATCCAGGTTAAAAGGGTTACCCTTGGCCTTTTCAAACTTCAAGCCGATCACCGGATCATCCAATGCCTTGGCCTGCGGTATGCGCGCCTTGGCCGATTCATAGCGCTTCGCCGCGGCCAGGATCTGCGGATTAGACTTTAACGCCTCTTCCAGCAATGGGGGCAAAGCAAGCTGGTCCGCGGCATACAAAGCCAGCGGGTTAAGGAAAAATGATAAAGCCAATAAAAAAGCCACCACTCTCTTCATTTTAGGCCACAGTCCTGAATCTGGAGATCAAATCGGTGATCTCTTTGATCTTTTTTTGTTTTTCCTGTTCCGACTCTTTTCTTAAGGAAGTCGCCACGCAG
>JAQUQA010000022.1 GCA_028716305.1 Candidatus Omnitrophota bacterium
CATTTAACGGAGAGATAAGTATGAAAATTCTGGATAAGGAAGTTTTAGCGGAAAATGTTATAAAGTTTACCATCCACTCACCGGAGATCGCCGCTAAGGCCAGGGCCGGACAGTTCGTGGTGCTGATGGTCAAGGAAGAGGGGGAGCGCATTCCTTTGACCGTGGTAGAGGCAAATACGGATAAGGGTTCGCTGGTGATCATCGCGCAGGCCGCGGGATTTACCACCAGGCTTTTAGCCGGGCTGAATAAAGGAGATTCGCTTTATTCTCTGGTAGGGCCCTTAGGCCATCCTACAGAGATCAAAAACTACGGGAAGGTCATCCTGGTAGGAGGCGGTGTGGGGATTGCCGAGATCTACCCGGTGGCCCGCGCCTTAAAGGCAGCCGGTAATCAGGTGATCGCGATTATCGGGGCGCGTACGAAAGAATTACTGATCCTCGAGCGCGAGCTGAAAGAGGCCTCTGATACTTGTTTGGTGATGAGCGATGACGGCTCAATCGGGCGCAAGGGGTTTGTCACCGAGGCGCTGAAAGAACTGTTGGAAAAATCGAAATATGACCTGGTTTATGCGGTAGGTCCGATACCGATGATGCGGGCGGTTTCCTCCGCAACAAGGCCTTTTGGCGTGCGTACCCTGGTTTCTTTAAACGCCCTGATGGTTGATGGAACCGGAATGTGCGGTTGCTGCCGGGTAAGCGTGGGGGGTAAGGTTAAATTCAGCTGTGTTGACGGGCCGGAGTTTGACGCTTCACAAGTGGATTGGCAGGAGCTATCGAGCCGTAACAGCGTTTACGCGGAAAAAGAAAAACATATTTGTCGTCTTAACAATGCGGGGTAAATAGGTGATGAAAAAAGAACCGGTAAAGATCAAGGAAAGAGATAAGGCAGCCAGGGCCAGGGATTTCGCAGAGGTGGTGCAGGGTTTTTCCGAGGAGGAGGCCCTCCGGGAGGCGGCGCGTTGCATCCAATGCAAAGAGCCGAAGTGCACCGGCGGATGCCCGGTGGGGATAGATATCAAGAGTTTTATCGGCCAGATCACTAAAAAAGATTACGCGGGCGCGTATTTTACCATCCGCCAAAAGAACAATTTTCCCTCGATCTGCGGAAGGGTCTGCCCGGCGGAATATCAGTGCCGCAAGGCCTGTGTCTTTACAAAAAAAGGGTCTCCTTTTGCCTCAAATGAGGCCATCGGTATACATTTCCTGGAAAGGTTTGTCGGGGATTTCGGGGCAAAAGAAGGGCTCCAGGTAAAAGCGGCCAAGGATGATAAACTCTCCGGGGCAAAAGTGGCGGTTGTCGGTTCCGGGCCGGCGGGCCTTTGTTGCGCCGGTGAACTGGCGCGCCGCGGTATAAAGATCGTGGTCTTCGAAGGATTGCATAAAACCGGCGGGGTCCTGCGTTATGGCATCCCGCCTTTCAGGCTGCCAAGGGATATCCTCGACCTGGAGATAGATTCGCTTAAAAAACTGGGAGTCGAGTTCCGGGCGAATACGATTATCGGCAGGGTGAAATTGGTCGATGAGCTTTTTAGCGAAGGGTTTTCCGCCATTTTTCTGGGGTTAGGGGCGGGGATACCTTCTTTTATGGGGATCCCCGGAGAAAATCTCTGTAATATCTATTCGGCTAACGAATTTCTGACCAGGGTGAATCTCATGAGCGCGCATAAATTTCCCGCCAGCCACACGCCGGTTAATGTCGGCAGGCATATAGTTGTCATCGGAGGGGGGAATACCGCGATGGACGCGGCGCGTGTTGCCATCAGGTTGCAGCATATGAACGGGATCGCTGCCGATACCACGATTTTTTACAGGCGCACGGAAACAGAGATGCCGGCGCGTCGACTGGAGATCGAGCACGCTAAGGAAGAGGGGGTGCGTTTTGAGCTTTTGGTCAAGCCGGAGGAGTTTATCGGAGATGAAAAAGGATTTGTGAAAAGTTTACGTGCTTCCCGGTGTAAACTCGGCGAAGCGGACGCTTCGGGAAGGCGCAGGCCGGTAGTTATTCCGGAGAGTAGTTTTACGGTAGATTGCGATCTGGCGGTAGTGGCGATCGGACTGGGGGCCAATAAGATACTTACCAGTGTAACTCCCCAGCTGGTAGTTGACAAATACGGCGACGTTACGGTCGATCCCGAAACGATGGAGACCTCGATCAAGGGTGTTTTTGCCGGAGGGGATATCGTCGGAGGGGAAGGGACCGTGATCGAGGCCATGGGGATGGCTAAAAAGGCCGCCGCTGCCATTATCAATTTTTTGGATAAGAAGATGGCTTAAAAAAGGAGAAGGGGATGAAAAGCGGTATCGAAGGGATCATGAATATCGTGATTGATAGAAATCCGGGAGAACCGGAGTTCCATCAGGCTGTCAGGGAGGTCGTGGAGTCGGTAACGCCATTTATCGAAAAAAACCCCAGGTACAAAGAGGCTAAAATTATCGAGAGAATGATCGAGCCGGAGAGAGCGATTATCTTCCGCGTGCCTTGGATCGATGATAACGGGCAGATCCGGATTAACCGGGGGTATCGCATCGAAATGAACAGCGCAATCGGCCCTTATAAAGGCGGGATACGCTTTCATCCCAGCGTAAACTTGAGTATCCTGAAATTTCTCGCTTTCGAGCAGGTCCTGAAAAACAGCCTGACCACGCTGCCGATGGGCGGCGCCAAGGGCGGTTCTGATTTTGACCCGAAGGGCAAGTCGGATAATGAAGTAATGAGGTTTTGCCAGAGTTTTATGACCGAGCTTTTCAGGCATATCGGTCCGGATACCGATGTGCCGGCCGGAGATATCGGGGTCGGCGGCCGAGAGATCGGCTACATGTTCGGTCAATACAAGAGGCTCAAGAATGAATTTACCGGCGTCTTGACCGGCAAAGGCTTAAATTGGGGCGGAAGCCTGGTTCGTCCGGAGGCCACCGGTTACGGTTGCGTTTATTTTGTCGAGCAGATGTTAAAAACCAAAGGGGAATCGCTTAAGGGTAAGGTTTGCGCGGTTTCCGGATCGGGTAACGTGGCGCAGTATACGGTTGAGAAGTTATTACATCTGGGCGCCAAGGTCGTAACCCTTTCTGATTCAGACGGGTTTATTTACGATAAGGACGGTATTGACCAGAAGGAATTAAAATGCGTGCTGGACCTGAAAAATGTCCGGCGTGGCAGGATCAAGGAATGTGCCAAGGAATTCAAATGCGAGTATTTCGAGAAAAAGAAACCCTGGCAGGTGAAGTGCGACGTAGCATTTCCTTCGGCGACCCAGAATGAGATCTCCGGGGAAGACGCAAAGGCGCTGGTCAAGAACGGTTGTATGGCGGTAGGTGAAGGCGCCAACATGCCGACCACCCCCGAAGGGATCAGCGTTTTTCAGAAGGCCAAAATACTCTATGCCCCCGGAAAGGCTTCCAATGCCGGCGGAGTGGCTACTTCCGGATTAGAGATGACCCAGAACAGCATGAGGTTGTCCTGGTCGCGCGAGGAAGTGGATAGAAGGTTGCATGAGATCATGGTGGCAATTCACGAAAACTGCGTGCGCTACGGAAAAGAAGATAAATATATAAACTATGTCAAAGGCGCCAATGTCGCCGGATTTGTCAAGGTAGCCGAGGCGATGCTCGCCCAGGGGGTGGTCTAAGCCGGTATTTGTTTTATTGCTGCTTAAGGGGAGGTTTCTGCTGTATAAGCAGAACCCTCCCCTTAATTTTTTAGAGAACCGCCCCTTGCGCAAATAACTCTCCATGATATAATACGATAATCAAGGGAGTAAGTGGTCCGGGAACAGGCGCCTGTTCCCGGAGGAATTTGCGATGGTCGGGCCGCCATCTTGCGTTTGCATGCCGGATGGCTTTTTTGCGGAGGGTCAAAATGAACCTAATCTTTTTAGAGAAGATAATTTTCGGTAATCGTGTCCTGGATTACGTTTTCGCCTTACTGGTGCTATTACTGGGGCTATTGTTTGTCAAGCTGGTCGTGCGTACCGTTATAAAACACCTGAAGAAGCTGGCGCAAAGAACCACCATGATATTCGATGATTTGCTGGTAAGGGCCTTCGAAAAGATCGTGCTGCCGGCTTTGTATCTTAGCTGTATTTATCTTAGTTTAAAGATGCTAAAGATGCCTCCGGGGATGGAAAAGGTGGCCAATGTTTTACAGCTGGCTGTAATTACTTTTTTTGCCACCCGGATCCTTGTCATGTTTTTAGGCTACAGCCTGAATGCCTATTTATCCAGGAAGCAGGAAGATGCCTCGCTGGTGCGCAGCCTGGAGGGGATGCTTAAGGTAATGAAATTCGTAATCTGGGCGCTGGCAATGGTAATTTTCCTGGATAATATCGGTTTTAAAGTTTCCACGATAATCGCCGGTTTGGGTATCGGCGGTATCGCGGTGGCGATCGCCGCGCAGGCGCTCTTGAAGGATTTTTTCAGCTATTTTTCGATCGTCTTTGACCGGCCCTTTAAACTGGGTGATTTTATTATTATCGGGGAGTTTATGGGTACGGTAGAGCATATCGGGGTCAAAACCACGCGTATCCGCAGCTTGGGCGGGGAACAGATGATCTTTTCCAACACCGATCTTACGGATTCGCGCGTGCGTAATTATAAGCTTATGGAAAAAAGACGCGTTCTTTTCCGTATCGGCGTGACTTATCAAACTACGCTGGATCAATTAAAAGAGATCCCCAGAATCATCGAATGCATTATAAAAAATAACAAAGATGCGAATTTTGACCGGGCGCACTTTTTCAGCTACGGGGATTTCAGCCTTATCTTTGAGGTGGTATATTTTGTTTTGAGCCCCGATTATAACAAGTATATGGATGTCCAGCAGGAGATCAATTTGGCGATCATGGAACAGTTTGAAAAGCGGGGCATAGAATTTGCCTACCCTACGCAAACCCTTTATCTGCATAAAACATGAGTTTGGGGGCGTTTTTTTATTGATTTACTGTTTTGCAGGGGTATAATAGACCCATATTACAGAAATGAGGCGTAAAGCTGAAAATATTTTAAAAAATTGATAATTTCCACTGGGAACTATATAGCCACGGAGAAGTGGTTAAGGGCCAAATAGACAGCAACTTTCCCGTAAAAAGGGGGGTTGCTGTTTTTTATTAACAAAGGAGGAGGGGATGAAGAAGCTGTTTTTCGCAGCATGGCTGGTGCTGGGGATCACGGTGTTTGCCTATGCGGAAAGTAGTTCTGAAGCTGCCAAACAGGTAGCTGCAGAATTACAGGATTCAGGTTCTATCGCCGCGGCAGACGTCTCAACCGTGAAATCGTCGGTCAAGACGCTTATTGACAACGGAGCAACCAAGGATGAAGCTAAGAATGTCGTCTCCCGGGCAGCGCATCAGGCCAAGCAGGAGGGGTTAAGGGGGAAAGAGCTTGCCGCCAAGGTCCATGAGGCGGTGAAAGCGCGTAAAGCGGAACTCAAGGAAGCCAAGAACAAGGTAAAAGAAGAGGCAAAAAAGAAGACAAAGGAAGCCAAGCAGAAAGCGGAGAAAGAAAAGAAGAAATTGAAGGAAAAAGCTGATAAGGCCAAAAAAAGCATGAATAAAAAACAGGGGCAGTAAAGCTTTATCAACTCAAGAAAGGATGGGTGCGATGAAAGTCTTAAAAATAATCCTGGCGATAATTTTACCGCCGGTGGCGGCATTCATGCAGGTGGGGCTTACCGCTCATTTCTGGATCAATCTTGTTTTGTGCCTTTTCTTCGTATTTCCCGGGGTGATCCACGCGCTCTGGCTGGTATTGACCGACAAGAAAAAATAGCAAGTCAAAAAAGAGACATCAGTATTATTTAAAGGGAGGCAGTTCAAATGAAAAGAATATTGCTCTTAGGGATAGTTTTTTGTCTGGGATTGAGCATGCTTTTTAGCGCGGGCTGCACAAAAAAAGCCGCCTCGGCGAGTGAGGCAATTCAAAACTCCCAGTCAATGCAGACCGTCCAGGAAAAGGCCGATTATCTGATGAAACAGGCAGAGGCATTTTATAGTTCCAAGGAATTCCAGGAGGCGATCAAGGCCGCCCAGTACGTATTAAGTAACCTGGATAAGGACTCTCAGCAGGCCAAAAACCTGATTGAAAAAGCAAAGGCCCAGCTGCAGGCCGCCGCCGAAAAGGCAGCGGGGGATGTGAGTAACAAGCTTTTTGGAAAGTAAAAAAGAGGTTTTGCTGAAGATCGGCAAGGGGCGGCCCTATTGCGTCAAATGAAAATGATAGTGCCGCCCCGATTAATTGTTATCCGGTTCCCTTATGAAGATAAAAATATCGATTATTATTTGTATTATCGCGGCACTGGCCGCAGGCAGCTCTTGGTATCTTTTGGGTTCGAGGAAAGGGTATCTGGTCAGGATAAAGACCGACCGGCCGGAACTATTGTCTTACCTGGAAATCTCCAAAGGTTTTCGGACTGTTTATCGCTTTGCCCCGGTTGTGCCGGATTCAGTAGGATATCCTCGGCCGTTAAAATTGGAAAAAATACGGCGTTTTGGGGCTTACCTGGTAACCAGCTGGGGTGAGACCGGCGCCGACTATTTCGGGGCACACCCGATAGTCATTACCCTTAAAAATCCGCCTAAGACAATCCCGATTTATCAGGGAGAACTTTTCCGGGACGCGCGGATCAGGAATTACAGCTGGACACGCAAAGACTTCATTGTGACAAATTATTTTGATCCCGCGGAAAGCGTAAAGACGATCCTTACGCAGGGGGTAAAGGTTACCCCGGACGGCCAATTGGAGTTGGAGTTTTATGCCGATGAAGAACCCCATGCCGCGGTTCACAACTACGCCAGGATCAGGGTTTTTTCGTTGAAATAACAAAAAAAGGAGGGGGTATGGAACTGTCGATCGTAGTGGCAAAGATTCTTGCCTTGGTTTACATCTCTTCGGGAATTGCCGCCCTAAGCGGTAAAATCAGTTTTAATAAAATGGTCGAAGAATACGAGAGGTCGCAGGGGTTGACATTTCTTTCGGGGTTCGTCACTATCGTTATCGGGGTATTTCTGGTGGAATACCACAATATCTGGGTAAGGAATTGGACCGTATTGATCACTGTTATCGGGTGGTTATCGCTTTTTAAGGGGGTCATGCTGATCGCTTTTCCCCAGAGCATTTTAATGTTTTCCCGCTGGCGCAGGAATACCTTTCGCTTGGGTATTTTTATGATCATTTTAGGCCTTGTCTTCGGATATTTCGGGTTTATTGCCCGGTAAATCCTTACGGCAGTTGAGGGGGAATTGATGAGAAGAAGATTAGCAGGAATTATTCTGGTTGTATTTTTTTTGTCGGGAGGCTCTATGGCGACACAAGACAAGATTAAGATATTTGATGTAAGGTCCGGCAAGATAGTCGAGGTCAATAAGGTGGTCAAAAGCGACAGGGAGTGGCAAAAGGTCCTGACGCCTGAACAGTTCCGGGTGATGCGCCAAAAAGGCACCGAGGAGCCGTTTAAAGGGAGCTGTCCTGTGCCATCAAAAGGTAAAAGCGGGGTATATCAGTGTGCCGGATGCGGGACAGATCTATTCGTCTATAATGCCAAGTTTGATTCCGGCACAGGCTGGCCGAGTTTCTGGGAACCGGTTTCAGAACTTAATGTCAGGTTAATAGAGGATAATAGCCTGGGGATGCAGAGGAGCGAAGCACTTTGCGCGCGCTGCGACGCTCACCTGGGGCATGTTTTCGATGACGGTCCGCCGCCGACCGGTAAGCGTTATTGTATTAATGCCGTAGCCTTGAAGCTGGCGGAGTTATCTGTGTTGTCCCTGAAGGCAAAGCCGGCTTTAGAAAAGGCTGCGTTTGCGGCAGGGTGTTTCTGGGGAGTGGAAGCCGCATTCCGGCAGGTCAAGGGGGTCGTTTCCACCGCAGCCGGATACATGGGCGGTAAGACAAAAGACCCTACGTATGAAGAGGTGTGTGGGGATGAAACCGGTCATGCCGAAACGGTGCTGATCGAGTATGACCCGGATCTGGCCAAATACGATTACCTCCTGGATGTTTTCTGGAGCATTCATGATCCAACTACTCTTGACCGGCAGGGCCCGGATGTCGGATCACAGTACCGCTCAATAATTTTCTATTACACCCCGCAGCAGGAGCAGGCAGCGTTGGCTTCCAGGAAAAAGCTTGAAGCCGCAAAGAAATTTAAAAAGCCGATCGTAACACAGGTCGTACCGGCACAAGAGTTCTATAAGGCGGAGGAGTATCACCAGAAATACTTCGAGAAGCAGGGGATAAAACCTGCCTGTCATTTGCCCGCAAGGTAAATGAAGGCGATTATGAAAAAAAGAGGCGGCGGTCCTTTAATAAAACTTGACAAGAAAAACTTTCGTGTTATGATTATTACATTTGTAATACAAAAGAGGAGTCTTAGTTGGCGCACTTAGTCAGATTCGGCGTGTCATTGGAGAAAGACCTGCTTGGGCATTTTGATTCCCACCTTAAGCAGAAGAAATACACTAACCGCTCCGAGGCGATCCGTGACCTGATCCGGGAAGACCTGGTAAAGCAACAATGGCAGGAGGGAAAAGAGATCGCCGGAACGGTCACTCTGATTTACGACCATCATAGGCGTGAGTTGGTGAATAAGCTGATGGAGATCCAGCATGATTTCGGAGGATTGATCATTTCCGCCCAGCATATCCATCTGGACCACCATAACTGCCTGGAGATCATTGCGCTGAAAGGCGCGGCGCGCCAGGCGCAGGTCTTGGCTGATACGCTCAAGGCGATCAAAGGGGTAAAACACGCGGCTTTAAGCCTGTCTTCTACGGGGAAAGATATTTGAGAAGGGTAATATTTTTTTACCATTCCGTAACACGAAATTAAAAAAAGTAATATAAAAACACCCCGTTTTCCTCTCGCGAAAGATTCCAACGGGGCGCGGTACCTGGAGTGTAAGGCAACTTCACCAAGCCCGGCCATAAGTATACCATAAGCTTGTGTCTGGGGCAAACATTTGAAAGGGGGGTATATTTATGGCGGTAATAAAAAAAGTCGCGCTTTTTTGCGCGGTCTTTTCTCTGGTTTTTCCTTTTTACGGCTATGCCGGGGAGATGGGCATAAGAGAAGAGATAAACCTGCTTAAGCAGCGTATTGGGGTATTGGAGCAGAGATTAGCCGAACAGGATAAATGTATCGATGACCAGAAACAGTGTATCGTGGAGCAGGACCGCAAGATCAGCGAATACGAATCGAAGCTTAGCCAGTTTGACGCGGACCTGCACCGTCAGACCGGTTCTCCGATCAGTATTGCCGAGGGGCTCGAGATCGGCGCCGGGGCAACCTTGATCGTCCAGGGTGCCAATAACGTGAATAATGCCTCTTCCGACGCGGAAAAGAAAGCTTCCCGCACCGATGGATCGTATTCCACGGATATAACCCTGGCCAAGGAGTTTTCCGAAATAGAGGGAAGGGCTTTTCTGCATTTGGAAAACGGCCAGAGCCAGGGGGTCGAAGATAGCCTGACGCTCTACAGTAATGTCAATCGGGATGCCGATGACGATGTTAACGTCCGGGTAACCGAAGTTTGGTATGAGCAGGGGCTTTTTAAAGATAAGGCGGCAGTGACTTTGGGCAAGCTTGACCCGACGGCATATTTTGATAATAACGAAGTGGCCAATGACGAAACTACCCAGTTTTTGGGCAGGATCTTCCGTAACGCGCCGACTATCGATTTTCCGGATAATACCCTGGGTATCCGGCTTGCTTATCTGCCGAAGGAATGGGTTGAGTTGGGTTATGGTATTTTTAACGCCAGCGGCAGCTGGAAAAAAATAAACGATAACCTGTTTAATATAGGGCAGGTTACCTTTAAGACCAATTTTTTTGAGCGGGCCGGTAACTACCGTTTTTACGGATGGAATAACGCCGCTTATTACACCAAATGGCTGGACAGTGAAAAAACCAAAGAGTCGGCCTATGGTTTTGGTTTAAGTTTTGACCAGAAGGTGAGCGGTATTATTACCGCGTTCCTGCGTTACGGTTGGCAGGATCCCGGCGTGTATAATCCAGAGATATCCACAATCGCGGGTGGGTTGAATTATTCCCTCGAGCGATCGTGGAGCAGCGGTCTGCAGTTTGAAGGTAAGCCCTGGGGCAGAGAAAACGACGTTTTGGCCTTTGCCATCGGGCAGATATTTCCTTCAAGGGATTACAAGAAGGCGGGAGCGCTTTTGGATCCGGCGCGCCGGGCAAAACCGGAAGGGCATCTTGAGGCCTATTATCGTATTTTTGTGAATAAGTACTTATCTTTGAGTCCCGATTTCCAATATATCTGGAACCCCTTCGGTAAAGATGTCCCTGAAGACACTGAAGGTGTTTTTGTCGGAGGAATGCGGGCCCAGGTAGATTTCTAAATGAGCGGATACTTTATGGAGCGATGGCGACATAAAGTGTGGCGAAGCGTCCGCGAATTTATCCCTGCCGCTTACCGCAATTTTGAATTTAGGTAAGCAACAGGGATTGGTTCATCAACTAATTATAAAGGAGTTTACTTATGCACATACCGGACGGATATTTAGGGCCGCAAACCAGCGGCATGATGTACGCGGTGATGCTGCCGATATGGGCGTTTGCCGCGAAGATCGTAAAAAAGACGCTTAAGGCAAAACAAGTTCCCTTATTGGCTATTGCCGCGGCTTTTAGTTTCGTGATCATGATGTTCAATGTGCCGATCCCCGGAGGGACCACCGGCCATGCGGTAGGTGCGGTTTTGGCAGCGATACTCCTGGGTCCGTGGGCGGCTTGTATTGCCGTTACCGTTGCCCTGGTGGTCCAGGCGCTGCTTTTTGGCGACGGGGGGATCACGGCAATCGGAGCGAATTGTTTTAATATGGCGTTTATCGAGGTCTTTGCCGGTTACTATATATATAAGATTATCAGCGGATCATCGGGGGTGACCTCGGGAAGACGAATAGTTGCTGCCGGAGTTGCCGGTTATCTGGGGCTCAATCTGGCGGCTTTTACTACCGCGGTGATGTTCGGGATCCAGCCTTTAATGCATACCACTGCCGATGGCCGGTCCTTATATTGCCCTTACGGCCTTAATGTGGCAATACCGGTAATGATGGCTGAACACCTTTTGGTTTTTGGGTGGATAGAGGCGATCGTTACGGCGCTGGTAATCAAATATCTGCAAAAAGAAGATCCTTCGCTTTTGCAAGCCACCCAGGAGGTACGCTGATGAAAACCACGACTAAATTATGGATTGGTATCGGGGTACTGGCATTGCTTTCACCGTTAGGCCTGTTATTGCCGGAGTATTTTAAATCCGGCGATGCCTGGGGGGAATGGGGGATTGAGGCCTTTGGCGAGATGATCGGCTATATTCCCCGCGGACTGGATAAGCTTTCCGCTCTCTGGAGCGCGCCCTTTGCGGATTACGCCTTTAAGGGATGGGAGGAAAAAGGGCTAAGGGATTTGAGTTTTGCCTATATCATATCGGCGGTAATCGGCATTGCCGTTACTGCCTGCGTAGTTTTATTGATCGGGAGGCTTTTAAGCAGAAAGAAATGAGCAGAAACAGTTTTATCGAACGTTCATTACAGGGGGCGTTTTCTTTTTTACGGGAATCGATATTTTCCGAGGAGTACGCCGCAAAAGCGGGATTTTTACAGGCCAGGGACCCCAGGCTCAAATCTTTGAGCGTATTGTTCCTGCTCCTGGCGGTCTTACTTACCAGGAACGTATCTTTTCTTGTTGCCATGTACGCCTTTTGCCTTTTTCTTGCCTATGTATCATCGATCAACCTGGGGTTTTTCTTAAGGCGGACCTGGATCTTTATCCCGTTGTTTTCCCTGGTTATCGTCTTGCCGGTATTATTCGATATCTTTACCCCCGGGGATCCGCTGATGAACCTGCGGCTTTTCGGTTTTTCGCTTTCCGTTACCCGCCAGGGTATTGCCAGCGCGGTTTTTTTCTTTATGCGCGTCTTGACCAGTGTGTCGCTATGCATACTCCTGGTTTTGACTACCAG
>JAQUQA010000023.1 GCA_028716305.1 Candidatus Omnitrophota bacterium
TGGCAAGTTCGGGGACCGGAGCAATGGAGGCGGCGGTAATCAACCTGCTCAGCGCGGGTGATGCCGCGCTTTGCGTGCAGGCGGGGAAATTCGGCGAAAGATGGACCGAGATCTGCCAGGCCTATGGCATTACCGCGGAGGTCGTAAACGTGGAATGGGGCAGGGCCGTTGATCCGCGGGAAATCGAAAAAAGGTTAAAGGCAAACCCGAAAATAAAGGCGGTTTTTACGACCCTTTGCGAAACCTCTACCGGCGTGGTCAGCGATATCGAAGCAATCGGGAAGGTAGTTAAAGGTTCCGATGCCGTGCTGGTTGTCGACGCGATCAGCGGGTTAGGGGCAATCCAGCTAAAGACCGATGACTGGTCTGTGGATGTTTGTGTTTCCGGTTCGCAGAAGGGGCTGATGCTTCCGCCCGGACTCGGGTTTATCAGTGTTTCTGCGAAGGCCTGGGAAAAGATTAACTCTTCAAAATTACCCAAGTATTATTTCAGTCTGAAAGCGGCAAAAAAAGCTTATGATAAAACTGATACTCCTTTTACTCCCGCGATTACCCTGATCATCGCTTTGAATGAGGCATTGAACCTGATGAAGCAGGAAGGGCTGGAAAATATCTTCAGCCGCCACAAGAAGATGGCCGACGCTACCCGCGCGGCGATGCTTGCTTTAGGGCTGGAGCTTTTTGCCCCCAGCGCCGGTTCCGATGTGGTTACTGCGGTCAAGGTGCCTGCCGGCATAGACGGGGAGAAGCTGGTCAAGACCATGCGCGATAAATACGGAGTTACTTTTGCCGGTGGCCAGGCGGAATTAAAAGGAAAGATTTTCCGCATGGCGCATATGGGTTTTATCGAAGAGTTTGATATTATCGTCGGGATTTCCTGCCTGGAAAAAGTATTGCATGAGATGGGATATAAGTTTACCCTTGGGCAGGGGATCAGAGCGGCGGAAGAGCAGTTCTTAAAAGGTTAATGTCGTTACAAAGTCACATTTTCGTTCGGCGTTCGGTGTTCCGTGAACGGCGTACGCACCAACGCTGAACGCCGAACGCTGAACGCCGCACGAACCTTGTGACCTTGTTATTTGTGATCTGGTAATATATTTTATTTCTTCGAACTATAGGAGGTTTAGATGATTAAGATTCTGGTCAGTGATCCATTATCCGAAGAGGGGCTGAAGATCCTCAAAGAGGTAAAGGATTTTCATACCGATGTGATTAGCGACTTGACGCCGGAAAAACTAAAGGAGATTATCGGCGGCTATGATGCCCTGATTGTCCGCAGCGCCACAAAGGTGACCAAAGAGATTATCGCCGCGGCAAGCGCCTTAAAGGTAATCGGGCGCGCCGGGGTCGGCTTGGATAATGTTGATCTGGCAGCCGCGACCCAAAAGGGGGTCATCGTCATGAATACCCCCGGGGGAAATACCATTTCTACCGCCGAGCATACGGTGAGCATGATCCTGTCGCTTTCGCGCAATATCCCGCAGGCCAACGCCTCGATGAAAAAAGGGGAATGGAAACGTTCCAAGTTTATGGGGGTGGAGGTCTATAATAAGATCTTAGGGATCGTGGGTTTCGGCAGGATCGGTTCCGAAGTGGCCAAAAGATGCCTTGCCGCCGGGATGAAGATCCTGGCCTACGATCCATTTTTATCCAAGGAGGTCGCCGAGGGGTTAGGGGTGGAGGTCGTGGAACTAAAGGATTTATTTTCCCGCTCGGACTATATCACGGTGCATACTCCGCTTACCGATGAAACCAGGCATTTGATTTCCACCAAAGAAATCTCCCTGATGAAGAAAGGGGTGCGTTTGATTAATTGCGCCCGCGGGGGGATCATCGACGAGTCGGCATTGATAGAGGCGGTGAAAAGCGGAAAAGTTGCCGGTGCGGCTTTTGATGTCTTTGAGAAAGAACCGCTGTCTGCGGATAGCGAATTATTAAAACTCGAAAATGTCATTCTTACCCCGCACCTGGGGGCATCGACGGAAGAGGCCCAGGTAAACGTTGCCGTGGAAGTCGCGGAGATCGTGCGCGATGCCCTCTTAGGCAAAGGGATCCGTAATGCCGCGAATTATCCCTGCCTGGAAGCGGAGGTCTGTAAGATCCTGGATCCCTATATCAACCTGGCCGAGAAAATCGGCCTCTTCTGCGGCCAGCTGGTTGAAGGAAGATTTGGGCAGGTGAACATCAATTATGGAGGAGAGATCAACCAGTATGACCTAAGCCCCTTAACCATGGCCATGATCAAAGGGTTGCTTTCTCCCAGTTTGCAGGAAACCGTAAATTTCATCAATGCCACCAGCCTGGCGGCGGAAAGAGGTATTCGGATCAAGGAATCAAAGCTTTCCAAGGAACACGAGTTTGTGACCTTGATCGAGCTGCAGGTCAAAACCGATAAGGAAGAGTTAAAAATATCCGGCACGCTTTCTTCCAATAAGAAGCCGCGTATAGTCAAAATCAATGACTATTATATGGAGGCCTCGCCTCAAGGGTATATGCTGGTCATGCAAAATATGGACGTGCCCGGGATCATCGGAGGTATTGGCACGCTGCTGGGCAAGCATAATATCAATATCGCCGCGATGACCTTTGGCCGCGATACCCCGGGTGGTAAGGCCATTTCCGTGTTGAATATCGATACCCCGGTTTCTCCGGAGATACTCGAAAAGATCAGAAAAACAGAGAATATCCTGGGAGTAAAGGTGATCAGGATATAAAAGGGAGCGCAAAATGCAAAACACAAAGCGCAAAACTAAAGTTCAAAACGTAAAACTGTTTAGCTTTCCCGCCGAACGCCGAACGCCGAACGCGGTACGAATGTTGGTTTTTCTCTTGATTCTGTCATTATTTATTCCTGCAGCCGCTTCTGCCGCGAAGATCACCATTCTCTATACCGGTGATACGCACGCCATGATCTATCCTTGTTCCTGTGCCTATGAAGCGGATGGCGGTGTTGCCCGCAGGGCCGCTTTGGTAAAAAAGATCAGGAGGTCTGGCGCGGGGGTCCTGTTGCTCGACTCGGGAGGGTTTTTTGCCGGAGGGGCGCTGGATGAATATTCTCAAAACAGCGAGCTGGATAAAGCGCGCACCCTGGTAAATTTAAAGGCCATGGAGTTGATGGGGTATGATGCGGCATGCATCGGCAGCGATGAGTTTAATTTTGGAAAGGATTTCCTGCTGCGGGGCATCGCCGGCAAGAAAACGGTTTTTTTGTCCGCTGATATAAAACTTGACGGGATCAAACCGTATCTGGTAAAAGAAGTTGCCGGGGTCAAGATCGGTATTATCGGTTTATCCGATCATAAGGCGGCGGAAAAAAGCTCAGGCGTCGGTTTGGTCAATCAACAGGAGGCAATAGCCTCGGCGGTCAATGCCCTGAATGAAGAGGGCGCGCAAGTCATTATCCTCTTGAGCTATATGGGTAAGGAAAATACCCTTAAATTGCTCGATCAGGTCCCCGGTATAGATATCGTGATCGCGCGCGGATATTCCAGGCCGGCGGATACATTCATGGAGAAACACGGTAACATCACACTCTTGATGCCCTACTGGCAGGGCAAGCGGCTGGGAAAAATATCTTTTGATTTCAGCAAAGACAAGATCTCCCGCCTGCAGGCAGAAGAGTTGCGTTTGTCCGAAGGGATCGCCGTTGATCCCCAGGTGCAGGCGGCGTTACCCCGGTGTTTCCGGGACAGCGATTGCCAAAAGCCGGAGATGGCCGGAACCTGCCGGGAACCCGGCTCAAAATCTGCCGCGTGCAAATTCCACGAGGGCAGGCCGATCGAATTAACGGTTATCTCTCCCAAGAAATCGCTTGCCGCGGATACCGCAAATTCCATTAAAGGTTTTCAGAGGCTTTTTCCCGGATTGAAAGTAACCAAATATGAATATCCTCAGGCAAAGGCCAGGAAATTAGCGGAGAAACTCGCGATCAGGAGTCTTCCGGCTTACTTGTTTTCCGGAGAATTCGCGCAGGAAGAGAATTTCAAGAAGTACACAGAGCGGTTTGAAAAGAAAGAAGGGTATTATCTGCTGAAGCCGCAGTTCAGCGGCGTGTCTTTGTTCCTCGACCGCGGCCGCCAGAAAGGCAAGGTAGATCTGTTTATCAGTCTTTTCTCAAAGGATTCGCCACAGGTCTTAGAGGCGATCAGGAGTTTTAATCCGCGGGTGCATTTCCTGGCCAGCCAGGATAAGGATACCTTCAGCGCCGCCAAGGGCAGCGTGGAAGTGGAAGAGGATTTGCGTTCTGTCTGTGTGGAAAAATATTTTCCCGGACTTTACTGGGATTATCTGATTTGCCGCGCCAAGAAGATCAATTCTTCCTGGTGGGAGGATTGTCTTGCCGGGGAGAATACGGATAAAATAAAATCCTGCGCCCGCGGCGAAGAGGGTAAGCAGCTTTTGAAGGAGAATATCCGCTTGAATAAGGAGATCGAGGTGATGAGCGGCCCTACTTATCTTGTCGACAATCAGGAAGTTTTCGGAACCCAGGGGGCTCCTTCGGAGAAAGAGCTGAAGAGAATACTAAAAAGATAAGTTACGAAGGATGAGGGACGAGGGGCGCGAAATTTTATACTCCACGCGCGGTCCGTGGTCCGTGGTCCTTGGTCCTTGGTTCTTAGTCCTGCTTTTACGCCGAACGCTGAACACTGAACGCCGAACGAACCTTGTGACCTGTGACTTGTGTCTTGTGACCTCAAGTGGTCCTTGGTCCCTGGTTCTTGGTCCGTGGTACATGGTACAAGGAAGCTAAACAGAGAGCATTAATATTATCTAAGGAGACTGCAATGAGCAAGCCTAAAATTTATATAATCGATGTGACCAACCGGGACGGGGTGCAGACCTCCCGGATCTGCCTGTCCAAACTGCAGAAGACAATGATCAACCTGCATTTAAACGAGATGGGGGTATTCCAGTCGGAGTACGGGTTCCCTTTGACCAATCACGAGACCAATTACCTGAACGCCAATCTGGAGCTGGCGGAGATGGGTGTATTGTCCCCGATCAGGTTAAGCGGCTGGCTGCGGGCGACCGAACAGGACGTGACCAAGGCCTTTAAGCTGGTTCCGCGGCTGAGATTTCTTAACTTATCCATCTCTACTTCCGACCAGATGATCGTGCATAAATTCAAAGGCAAGCTTGATCACGCTACGGTAATCAAAGAAATGGTTGTCGCAGCGAAAGAGGCCAGAAAGCTCGGGGCCCAGTGCATCGGCGTCAACGCAGAAGATGCCTCCCGGACAAATATGGATTATTTGATCGAATTCGGGATAGCGGCCAAAGAGGGAGGAGCGGACCGCCTGCGTTATTGCGATACCCTGGGCTGCGACACCCCGTTTTCGATCTACGAAAGGATAAAAACCCTGGCCCAGGCGATCCGCATGCCGATCGAGATCCATTGCCACAATGACCTGGGGCTGGTAGTGGCTAATTCCATCGCCGGGGCAAAGGCCGCCTTGGATTGCGGGTGTGATGCCTATATCAATACCTGCGTTAACGGAATGGGGGAGCGGGCGGGAAATGCCGATTTGGTTTCGGTGATCCTGGCGTTGAAATACGGGAATATGATGCAGGATTATCCGTTGGATGAAAAAATCAACCTGCGCGCATCCTGGAAGGCCTGTAAATACGCCTCTTATGCCTTTGGCGTGCCGATTCCCATCAATCAGCCGGGGATCGGGTCCAACGCCTTTGCCCATGAGTCGGGGATCCATGCCGACGGAGCGCTCAAAGATAGAAGAAATTACGAGTTATATGATTTTGAAGAGTTGGGGAGGGGTGATCCTGAGATCATTGAAACGGGGCGCAAGATTACCGCAGGAGAATACTCCGGGATCAAGGGGTTCCGTAATGTCTACGAGAAGCTGGAGCTTGAGTTTCGCGATGAAAAGGAAGCGACACAGGTCCTGGAACTGGTTCGTTACGCCAATGTGCATAATCAAAAACCGTTGGTGGATGAAGAATTGAAATTCATTGCTAAGTACCCGGAGATAGCACGTAAGATATTTACTATGAATCCGTAGTTCGTTCTGCGTTCTGCGTTCGGCGTTCAGCGTAAAGTTTTACGCCGAACGCCTCTCGCCGAACGCCGCGCGAAGATATATTTTTCCCACTCTTATTATTAACGACAAGGCTGGAAGGATCAAATAATGAATATCGTCATCGTGGGCACGCAATGGGGGGATGAGGGAAAGGGCAAGGTTATCGATATCTTGTCTCAACAGGTGGATTGTGTCGTGCGTTACCAGGGGGGCAGCAACGCGGGGCACACGGTTGTCGTCGACGGAAAAGAGTATATTTTTCATCTTATTCCTTCCGGGATCCTGCACCGCGGCAAGACCTGCTGTATCGGTAACGGGGTGGTGATCGATCCACAGCTGTTGATTAAAGAGATTGACGGCCTGGACGCGGCCAAGATCGATATCCGCAGGCGCCTGAAGATATCCGACTTGGCGCATGTGATCATGCCGTATCACAAGATCCTCGATAAACTCCGGGAAACAAAACGCGTGCATAAGATCGGTACCACCGGAAGGGGGATCGGCCCCTGTTACAGCGATAAAATAAACCGTTGCGGCATCAGGATGATCGACCTGCTGAATCCGGAGATCTTCAAGGAGAAGTTGCGGGACAATCTTAAGGAAAAGAACGAAATTTTCAAAAAAGTTTACGGGCATAAGGAATTCAGCTTTAACGAGATCTGCAATGTCTACCTTCGATACGCAAAGGTCCTTGCCCCTTATATTTGCAATACCTCATTACTCCTCTCAAAATTTACCGAGAAAAAAAAGGATATCCTTTTTGAAGGGGCACAGGGGACTTTTCTTGATATTGATTTCGGAACGTATCCATTTGTTACTTCTTCTTCGGCAACTTCCGGAGGCGCCTGTATCGGAACGGGCATCGCCCCGGTTTTTATCGATAAGGTCATGGGGGTGGCCAAGGCTTATACTACCAGGGTAGGGGAAGGCCCGTTTCCGACTGAATTTTCCGGAGAATTCGGAAATTTTATCCGCGAGAAGGGAAATGAATTCGGAGCTACTACCGGGAGGCCGCGCCGCTGCGGGTGGCTCGACGCGGTAATGGTCAAAGAGGCGATCCGTTTAAACGGCATCAGGGAACTGGCGATCATGAAGCTGGATATCTTAGACGGCTTAAAGAAGATCAATGTCTGCACCGGCTATAAATATAAAGGAAAGCTGTTTAAAGAATTTCCCGCTGATTACGAGGCCTTGTCCTCAGCCAGGCCGGTTTATAAAGAATTACCGGGTTGGCCGGGGTCAATCGAGGGGGTCAGGGAATACAAAGAGCTCCCCGCGCAATTAAAGAATTATGTCGGATATCTCCAGGATACCTTACGGGTGAAGGTTTCGATTATTTCCTTGGGGTCAAACCGTTCCGAGACGATTTTTCTTTAATTTTCGGGTAAATGCCGCGACAAAATTCCTTGACTAAACTTATTGATTATGTTATAGTTAAGTTCCAGCTAAATTATAACAATCGTTAAAAACAGGAGGCTGTTGTCCATGAAAAGAAGATTGGGAGCAATAGCGGCAATATTAAGCTTAGTTTTCTTCATTTCCGGATGTACCTTTATCTTTCAAACGGGAAGGCGTTCCGATGTGCAGAAGATCCAGGAGTTGTCGGCACAGCTGGAAGAGTTGACCCGGACGCAGCAATTACTGGAGAACAGGTTGAGCCAGGAGATCAAAGATAAACAGGTGAGCTTGAAGATGATGGATAAAGGGCTGGTGATTACCGTTGTCGGGGACCTGCTTTTTGATTCCGGTAAGGCCAAGATTAGGCCGGAGGCCCACGGCGTTTTGAATAAAGTGGGGAAGGTGTTAAAAGAAAACGTTCCGAATAACTTAATCGGCATAGAAGGGCATACCGATAATATCCCGATCAAGTTTTCCGGATGGAAAACCAATTGGGAATTATCCACGGCGCGCGCTTTAAGCGTATTGCATTACCTGGTGGAAAACGAAAATATTTCTCCGGAACGCCTCTCGGCAATCGGTTACGGAGAATTTCATCCGGTATCCGATAACGACAGCAAACAAGGCCGTCAGCTAAACCGCCGCGTAGAAATCGTGATTCTTCCGGAGTTGGTAAAGGTCAAGAGTTCCACGGGCACCGTGGAGCCGGCAAGTTACCTTAAATAGCAATTTCTCGAGGTTGCATAAAAGGGAGCATTCATGGAAGAAGGCTTAAAGAACAGGGTTATTTTGATCCTGGGGATTTTATCTGTGATCTTTTTTGTTTCCACTATCGGCTCCTGCAGTAATGCCGGTCGTCAAAGGCAGGCACGCGATAAAGAAATGGTGACCCGCTTGGAATTGGAAGAAAAAATGAGTAAGTTCAGCCAGGAGAAAGCCGGCCTGGAGGAAAAACTGCAGGCCGCGGAAAAGCAGCTGCAGGAAGAGAAAACCGCACACGAGACAGCCCAAAAATCATTACGCCAGGAACAACTGGTCGGGGAGAGCCTGAAGAGCGAGCTGGAAAAGGTAACCCGGCTTAAAGAAACCCTCGAAGAAGATCTTAAAGAGGCTCTTAGTAAAGGTAAAACCTCGAAGAAATAATAAGATGAAAAAAATGATGAGATGATGTCGAGAAAATGTACCTCTTAGTAACGAAATAAGGGGAGAATATCCCCTTTTTTATTAATGCTGAGGAGGTGATCCCTGATGGTTGTTTTACGCAAGCTGAAAGACAAGTTAACCAGGGCAATTAAGAAAAAGAAAACCAGGATTAAATCAGCTAAAGAACCCGCCCGCGCGAAAACAAAGATTAAAAAAGAACAGCCTCCTTTGGAGATGCCTAACGAAGTTCTGGGTGTTCCGGAAACAGCGGTAAAGGAAACAAAATTTTCTCATCCTGAAACAAGCAGGGCCACTGCGCGCGTTTTTGAGGAGTTACCATATGCCTATAACCAGGACCGGATGGTCCTGCAGGTGCGTGATCCGCGCTGGATACATTCATATTGGGAATTAACCTTAGGCACCCTGGATCATTTCCGCGGCCAGCTTGGCGATGCCTTCTATTCCGCAAGAAGAATGCTCAGGGTTTATGATGTCAGTAATATAATCTTTAACGGTTCAAATGCCCACAGGTTCTTTGATATCGAGATCGGACACGATGCCTCCAGCTGGTATATCGATACCAACGGCCCGGGCAGGTCCTGGTGCGTCGATCTGGGGTTGTTGTTGCCCGACGGAAGGTTCATTACGATCTTGCGTTCAAATACGGTACAGACCCCTTTGGAAGGTCCTTCTTGGATCACCGATGAAGAGTGGATGATTCCCGATGATATGTTTGCCCGCCTCTATGGGATGGGGTTTGGTTTTGGAAGAAGTTCTCCGGTCGGTAAGGCTTGGCAGGAGAGGATCAAACAGGTCCTTTTCTCCGGCGCACTTGCCTCTCCGGGTATGGCCTCGATGGCCAGTCCGGTAAGAAAAATGCAGAAGGAAAGAAAATTCTGGCTGGTGCTGAACACCGAATTGATTGTTTACGGAGCGACCGAGCCGGATGCCAAGGTAACGATCCAGGGGCGCCCGTTGAAACTCAAGCCGGACGGAACTTTTTCTTTGCGTTTTGCGCTGCCGGATGGAGAGCAGGTGATACCGGTAGAAGCTACTTCCTCCGATGAATTGGAAACCAGGGTCATTACGCCGGTAGTCGAAAAAGAAACCAAATATAATTCCACAATCCGCCAATAAAACAAAAGAAGACAAATATGAATAAAGGATACCTGTGTCTGGTTTTGCATACGCATCTGCCTTTTGTCCGCCACCCCGAACATGAGGAGTTCCTGGAAGAAGATTGGCTGTACGAAGCGATTACGGAAACATACATCCCCTTAATTGACGTTTTCGAAGGGCTGATAAACGACAACGTTGATTTTCGGGTGACTATGTCGCTTACCCCAAGCCTTATTTCCATGCTTATGGATCCTTTGCTGCAGGAAAGGTATCTGAAGCATATCAATCAGCTGATTGAACTGGCGCATAAAGAAGTTGAAAGGACGCGTTGGCAGAACGAGTTTCAGCCTCTGGCGATAATGTATCTGAATAGTTTCTGCAAGGCCAGGGACATTTTTGAAAAATATCATCGGAATCTTGTCTTGGCGTTTAAAAGATTCCAGGAACTGGGAAAGGTTGAGATTATTACCTGCGGGGCGACACACGGATTTTTCCCCTTGATGGACGTGAACAGGGAATCCGTCAGGGCCCAGGTAAAAGTAGCGGTCAGCCATTATGAAAGCGTCTTCGGAAAAAAGCCGGCGGGGATCTGGTTGCCTGAATGCGGCTATCACCCGGGGCATGACGAGATACTCAAAGAAGCAGGCATAAGATATTTCTTTACCGATGCCCACGGGATACTGCACGGCACGCCGCGCCCCAAATACGGGGTTTTTGCCCCGGTTTATTGCAAATCCGGAGTGGCCTGTTTCGCCAGGGACCTGGAGTCTTCCAAACAGGTCTGGTCGTCTATCGAAGGATATCCCGGTGATTATTTTTATCGGGAATTTTACCGGGATATCGGATTCGACCTGGACTATGAATATATCCGTCCGTATATACATCGCGACGGCATTAGGATAAATACCGGGATAAAATATTTCCGTATTTCAGGCAGTGAGAATAAGCAGGCTTATAACCCCCGGATGGCCAGGGAAAAGGCGGCCGAACATGCGGGGAACTTTATGTTCAACCGCGAGAAACAGGTGGAATTCCTGCATGGCCTGATGCATAAGAAACCGATCATTGTTTCCCCTTATGATGCCGAACTGTTCGGGCATTGGTGGTATGAAGGCCCGATGTGGCTGGATTTTCTGATGCGTAAGATCCATTTTGATCAGAGCACGATCCGGATGATCACCCCTTCGGAATACCTGTTGGAGAATCCCCGTAATCAGGTGGTCACTCCTTCGATGTCCAGCTGGGGATGGAAGGGGTATTCGGAGATGTGGTTGCAGGGGCCCAATGACTGGGTCTATCGGCACCTGCACATGGCTTCGCAGCGGATGACCGAACTGGCAAAGCAATATTCGCAGAATTCGGTAAATGGTGTATTGAAACGTGCCTTAAACCAGGCCTTACGCGAGTTACTTCTGGCTCAGAGTTCGGATTGGGCCTTTATCTTAGGTACCGGTACTCATACTTCCTATGCAGTCCGCCGCACAAAAGAACATATCTTGAGGTTCCTGA
>JAQUQA010000024.1 GCA_028716305.1 Candidatus Omnitrophota bacterium
TTCGACCTTCCTTATCTCGGTTGTCCTTATTTGAGGGCTTCTTCCGGATATCCAGGATCATGCTAAAAATTATCGCTCCGCTGAGAGAGAAAAATGAAGTCTCTGCCCTGATCGAGGCAGGGGCGGATGAACTTTACTGCGGTTATCTTTCCCGGGAATGGGCAAAGACTTTTACCCCTTTGGAGTTTGAACGCAAAGGGCACAGGAGCAATTTTACCGATCTGTTACAATTGAAACAGGCGGTTGGCCTGGCCCATAAAAACGGGGTCCCGGTTTTTCTTGCCTTAAACGGATTATACGTGCGCGAGCAGTATCCGCTATTGCTCAAGACGGTCAGGGAGCTGGAACAAACCGGGCTGGACGGGTATATTGTCGCGGACCTCGGGCTTCTGCTGACGTTAAACAAGCTGGGAACTAAAAAAGAGCTGCATCTTTCCACCGGGGCGACGGTTTTTAACTCGCGCGCCGCCGGTTTTTTCCGGGATCTCGGGGTTTCCCGGATAGTCCTGGACCGGCAGACGGATTTTGACTCGATGCGGGAAATCTGCCGGGATAATCCGGGAATTGATTTCGAGGCCTTTGTACTTTTTACCCTCTGTGTTTACATTGACGGATTCTGCACTTTTTTACATGCTTATACCGCCCAGGACAGGCAGGAGGCAGGTGCCGGCAGGAGAGGGCCCTTGCGCCTGATTACGACTTATGACCCTTATATGCCGATGGATGCCTGTCGGATGAAGTTTCGCGCGCGCGCCTTTAAGGGGAACAGGCAGGCAAACCGGCCACAGCCGGTTTTTTATAAACACCTGGTTGATTCGACGGAGTGCGGGGCCTGCGCCTTGTATGACCTTGCCCGTATCGGGATCAAGGCCGTGAAGATCGTGGGAAGGCAATTAAACAGCGAGGACAGGGTCCTGGGCACGGGTTTTATCCGTCGCTGCCTGGATATCCTGCGGGATCAGCCCGGGATTTCCCGTCGGGATTTTAACGCGAAAGTCCAGGAGCGCTACAGGAAGTCTTTTGCTTACCGCAAGAAATGCCGGGGTAACAACTGTTATTTCCCGGAGGTCCTTTCCGCTTAAAAAGGTATGAAGATGGAGAAATGCATATTTTTCGGAAACCTGCGCCAATTAAAGAAGAACCGTTCTTTTAAGGGGTATGGGCGGATCTACCTGGGAAATGAATTTTGCCAGAGGTTGATCCCCGCTCCGGCAGAGGTTAAGCAGGCGGTTTCTTTTGCCGGGCGCAGAAAATTACGTTTCACCCTGGTGACGCCTTATGTCACTAACGCTGGGCTGGAAAAGTTATCCGCCATTTTGCGGGCGTTGCCCGGAAAATCTTCTATTGAGGTGGTGGTTAATGACTGGGGGGTCCTGGACCTGGTGAACAGGGAGTTTCCCCGGCTGGTCCCGGTCCTGGGCAGGCTCTTGACCAAGCAGAAGCGTTCTCCTAACCTTGATCTACTGCTCCGGAGGGATTTAGTCGCGCCCGGGATCATCCCCGATCCGAATAATCCTTCCGGGAAATATCTCTTGTTGCAGAAAAAGTTTCCTCCAGCGGCGGATTTCTATTACCAGGGTTCCAATGCCTCCAGTGTCCCGTTGCTCCAGAAATTTCTTTTGAGTAAAAGGATTGCCAGGATCGAACTGGATAATCTTGCCCAGGGGATGAGGCTGCGGCTCCCCGCCGAGGGGATGGCCGCCTCTGTTTATCTTCCCTATGTGTATATCACCACTACTTTTTTCTGTCCGACCGCGGCCGCCTTCGCGCAAAAGGGGTGTTTATCGCGCAGGCCTGCATGCCGGAAACAATGCCGGCAGTATTCTTTTGAACTCGCGCATCCGGCTTTTGCCGGGCGCCCGCTGTATCTTAAGGGCAATACCCAATTTTACCGTAATGATCGCTGTGACCGGGGAATTTTAAAGAAACTGGGAATAAACCGGATTGTTTACGCCCCTGATTTGCCCTTTTGATCCGTGATTTAACTGTTGCTTCTTCGCGTATTTAGTTGTAAAATTACCTCTATGGGAAAATCGATTATTTTCGAGAGCGTAAAAAAATGGTCGGCGGAATACAATAAGCTGGAGAGGCGCCAGAGGAACGTTATCTTTTTTGTCCTGGGCGGGATAATCCTGCTGATCCTGCTGGTTTGGAAGGTCAATTCCCGGTTGGATTCCTTGAAGGGGGAGATTACCGCCTTAAAAAGACAAAACAGCGATGTGCGCCAGGCGCTGATGGCCGAGAAGTCCGCTTACATCGAGTTGGAACAGGAGTTTGAGCCTTTTAAGATGCTGGCCAAAAAACAGTACCCGCATATGGAACTTCAGGAGGGGCTGTCTAAACTGATTGACGACTTTCAGATATCCAAAAGGGTCGTCGCCCGCTACGAATACATCCCCCTGGCTTCTGAAAAACGCAGGCAGATCGTCTCTGCCCTGCAGAATTACAGATATGATTTTGCCAAGGAGGATATTAATATCGAGGTCAGCTGCGAGCTTTGGGTTTCTTCAGAGGTAAAGAAGCTGGCCGAAGAGATCGTCTCCATGCTTTCGGAGGCAGAGTTGAACGTCTCCGGGCCCAAATTCAATACGCTTTTTGACCCGCAGATGCCGGTTTATCCGGTGCAGTGGGGTTATAATCAGGGGCAGGAGTATCTTTTCGGGCAGCTTTATCAGGCGCTGGGGAACCTGATCACTCCCAGCTCCAAGCATACCCGGGATAAGACGCTGCCCAAGGGTAAGATCACGATCCATTTTGCCGGCCATGTGGAATTTGATGCCGCCGGTATGGCAACGATATATTAATTTGTTTTAAATAAACAGACAGCCGCTTCCAGTTATTCGAGAAGCGGTTTTTTATTGCAGAGGAAAAGATGCTTAAAATCGGCAGCTTGAAACTGAAATCGAGGTTTATCCTCGCGCCGATGGCGGGGATAACCGATTTGCCTTTTCGCATGCTCAACCGGAAATTCGGCTGCGAATTGGCCTTTGTCGAGATGATCAATGTCCGCTCGATAAGCTACAAAAGCAGGAAAACGCAGCAAATGCTTTCTTCCCTGAAAACCGACAGGCCGTTGGGCGTGCAGCTCTTGGGTAAAGAACGCAGTTATATCCTGAGGGCGATCGATATCCTCAATGAATACAAGTTTGATCTGCTGGATTTCAACGCCGCCTGCCCGGCGCGCAAGGTTATCCGCAGGGGGGAGGGGGCGGGCCTGCTTAAGGAGCCGCAAAAGTTGAAAAAGATCCTTGCCCTGGTTGTCAAGAATTCCCGGGTCCCGGTAACGGTTAAAATACGCATTGGCTGGGACCGTGATTCCGTGAATGCCAGAGAGGTCGCCCTGCTGGCCGAGGACGCGGGGGTGCAGGGGATTTTTATCCATGGCCGGACCAAAGAACAGGCGTATTCGGGGGTTGTGGATTACGAAACCATCAGGCAGGTCAAGTCGGCTTTGCAGATCCCGGTAATTGCCAGCGGAGATATATTTTCTGTATCCCTGGCCAAAAAGATGTTTGACCTGACCGAATGTGACGGCCTGGCGATTGCCAGGGGGGCGCTGGGAAATCCCTGGATCTTCCGGGAGCTGGAGGCGTTTTTCGGGCAGGGCCGAACCCCGGAATACCCCGGCCATGAAGAGATCATCAGGGTAATGCTGGAACATCTTGACGCCTATCTGGAGTTTTACTCTGAAAGGATCGGGTTGGTAAAATTCCGGAAATTTTTTGCCTGGTATACCAAAGGATTCCGCAAGATCAGGCCGTTAAGGGAAAAATCCTCACGGGCAAAGACCAGGCAGGAGATGGCAGAGATTATTGGGGGGTGCAGGAGGTTAGCAAAAACCCCCTAGGTCTTTAGGGGGTTCTTGTTAGGTGATAGGCCTGTTTAGCTTCCGCTATCTGCCTAGCCTCCTTGTTGTCTCTGGTTAAAGTATGGCATATTATTTCTAGAAGTCAAGGCGGGGGGATGTCACAGGTCACAAGTCACAAGTCACAGAGATTTATCTGGCCTGCGACCTGTGACTAGTTCTTCGTACTTCGGCCTTTTTACGATTGACAAAACAAATCTGCTGTGCTAAAAGGAATACATGAAGAAAGCAGCTTTAATTACTATTTTTGCCTGGTTGACTTTTTGCGCTTTCGCCTTTGCCGAAACAGGCGTCAAGTCCGAAGTGGACAAGATGTCGCTCTCCGCGGATAAATTTCTTACCTACACCATAACCGTTACTTCAACCGAAAAACTGTCTCCTAAGCTGCAGCTTCCCGACTTTAAGGGGTTTACGGTAGTTTCCCAGGGGCAATCCAGTTCGATGTCTCTTTCCACGGGGAGCGTGGAGAATTCGATCGTTTACGCTTTTGTCCTGGCGCCGCAAAAAGAAGGAATTTTTACGATCCAGCCGGCCAAGGTAACCGTAGGCGATCAGGAATACGCTACGGATTCTTTTGAGATCCAGGTTTTTCCCGCGGCGGGAAGCTTTGATCTCCCGGAGATACCGCCTTCCGACTCCCAGCCGCAAAGGTCCTTACCCGAGGACGAAACCTCCCGGATCACCCTCTAATCGCTTTATTAATAATTCCTTATATAGTATAATCAAAGAATGGACTACGTATTCTCGAACGGCGTTCCGTGTTCCGCGAACGGCGTAAAATCATTATAAGTTCACGCCGAACGCAGAACGCCGAACGCAGAATGCGATATGAATAACTCGCCACTAGTATCTATATATGCATAAGTCTCTCGACACCTCTATCCGTTACTTAAAAGGCATTGGCCCGCAAAGGGCCAAGGCTTTTGCCAGGATCGGCATAAATACCCTCGATGACCTGCTTTATTACTTTCCCCGCCGTTATGAAGACAGAAGCAGTTTTAAGCATATCTCCCAGTTAGAGGAGGGTGCTCCGGCCCAAACGATCAGGGCCCAGGTCCTGGCGATCAAAGAACGCCGGTCATTCCGCAGAAGGGGATTTACCATTACCGAAATTAAGGCAGGTGATTCTACCGGCAGTATAAGCTGTGTCTGGTTTAACCAGCCCTACCTGAAGAATTACCTGAAGGCCGGGACCACCCTGATACTTTACGGCAAGCTCGAACGGTACAATAACAAGCTGCAGATGAGTGCCCCGGATTTTGAAATTATTTCGGAAGATAAAAGCGAGGACCTTTTGAGCGTCGCCAGGATCGTCCCGGTATATTCTCTCCCTGAAGGGATCACACAGCGCGCCTTTCGGCAGCTGGTTAACCAGGTGCTCAAAGAATACTCTTTGCAGATCCAGGATTTTCTGCCTTTTGATATCAGGTCAAGGAATAAACTTTTGAACCTGGCGAAAAGCCTGTTTTATATACATTTTCCCGATTCCCTCCAGGCACAGGAAGAGGCCCTGCACAGGCTCTCCTTCGAAGAATTCTTTCTTTTTCAGCTGCCTTTGGCCTTAAGAAAGCTTAGGAAAAAACAGGAAGAGGGGATCGCCCATAAAACACAAGGGGCACTGGTAGAGGAATTCCTGCGTTCGCTTGCCTTTACTCTGACTCCGGCGCAGGAGAAGGTTATCCGGGAGATCGCTTGGGATATGCAGCAGCCGGTGCAGATGCAGCGCCTGCTGCAGGGGGATGTCGGCAGCGGTAAGACCGTAGTTGCCATGGCCGCGATGCTCATGGCGATCCAGGGAGGGTATCAGGCGGCGCTGATGGTCCCGACGGAGATTTTAGCAAAACAGCATTATGCCAACATCATCGGCTGGGCAACGAGCAGCGCGGGACGCAAAAGCAGGATCAGGGCCGGCCTGCTGACCAGCGCGCAGAATGCTCCCGAAAAGAAGAAGCTCCTGCGCCAGATAAAGGCCGGCCAGATCGACCTGGTGATCGGAACGCACGCCCTGTTGCAGGAAGGTGTGCAGTTTAAAGGCCTGGGGCTGGCGGTGATCGATGAACAGCATAAGTTCGGAGTGGCCCAGCGGTCGCTGCTTTCCCATAAAGGGGTAAATCCCGATATCCTGATCATGACCGCGACGCCCATTCCGCGCACCCTGGCGATCACCATTTACGGGGACCTGGATGTTTCGGTGATCAACGAATTGCCCCCGGGAAGAAAGCCGGTCCTCACCCGGCAGATCAGCAATGCCCAGCGGGAATGGCTCTATGCTTTCTTAAAGGAAAAAATCGATTCCGGGCAGCAGGTATATATTGTTTATCCCCTGATCGAAGAATCTCTCGCCCTTGACCTGAGCGGGGCCAAACAGATGTACTCTGAATTAAAAAATAATATTTTTAAAGGATATAATGTGGCGCTGATGCACGGCAGGCTTAAAGATAGCGAGCAGGACAAGGTTATGTCCGATTTTAAATCGGGCCAGGTGCAGCTTTTGATCGCTACGACCGTGCTGGAGGTCGGGATAGACGTTGCCGGAGCCACGGTGATGGTAATCGAGCATGCCGAACGTTTCGGCCTGTCTCAGCTGCACCAGTTGCGCGGCCGCATCGGAAGGGGCAGCCTGGAATCCCACTGTATCCTGGTTTCCGATGCCGCGACAGAGGATTCCCGCTTAAGGATGCAGGCAATGGTTAATTACTCCGACGGCTTTCATATCGCCGAAGAAGACTTAAAGATCAGGGGCCCGGGGGAATTTTTCGGCCAAAGGCAGCACGGTTTAAGCGGCTTGAGGATCTCTAATCCGCTTACCCAGATGCAGCTGTTAAAGCACGCCCGGGAAGAGGCGCTTGAGCTGGTGGGCAGGGATCCGCAGCTTGCGGATCACCAGCACCTGCCGCTTAAAGAAAAGCTGCTGGCCAGGTTCCCGGAGTATGAGAAGTTGATCGTCGTAGGATAAACTTCTTGAGCAAATCAACTGTTCGATATATAATATCTTTTTAATATAAACAAATGGATAAAAAACGAATCGTTGTTACCGGATTAGGGGTGATCTCCTCCTGCGGCAGGGATAAGGCCGCTTTTTATAATTCGCTTTTTGGGGGGATTTCCGGGATAAAAGAGCTCTCTTTATTTGACCTCGCGGGGTTGAAATCGAAAAAAGCCGCGCAGGCGGCTGATTTTATTGCCGAAGAATATTTGGGGGATAAGGGGATCCGTAATCTGGACCGTTCCACCAGGCTCATTTCCTCGGCGACAAAATTGGCGCTGGATGATTCGGGGGTGACGATCACCGGGGAAAATTGCCATACTATCGGAGTAGTCGTCGGCTCGACCCTCGGCAGCTTAAAAAGCGTCAGCGATTTTGACCGTGACGCGATAAACGAAGGCCCGCGTTATGTGAACCCGGGGCTTTTCCCGAATACCGTGATCAATTCACCGGCCAGCCAGGTTTCTATACGCTATAACATCCGCGGTTTCAACACCACCATTTCCACCGGCTTCTGCGCCGGCCTGGATGCCTTGGGGTACGCCTATAATTTCCTGAAGTTCGGCAGGGCAAGATTTGTCCTGGCCGCGGGGGTGGAAGAGTTGTGCCCGCAGATATTTTCTGCGTTTTACCGGGCCGGTTTACTCGCCGGGAGCGACGGTGAAGAAATAATGTGCCCTTTTGACCAAAGAAGAAACGGATTGATCCTCGGAGAGGGTGCCGCGGTGCTGCTCCTGGAGGAGCTGGATTCCGCCTTAGAGCGCAAAGCCGCTGTTTATTGCGAACTGTCGGGTTATGCCTCGGCTTTTGAACCTTTTCCCAGAGGGGGTTTTCCGCAGGAGGGCCTGGCCCGCGCGATGCGCCTGGCGTTGAAAGAGTCCCGGTTAAGCCCGGAAGAGATCGATTATATCTGCGCGGGGGCCAATTCCACCAATTCCGGTGATTTAGGGGAAGCCGAGGCGATAAAAAATGTTTTTTCGGGAAACGGCCAAGAGGCAGCGGTCAGTGCGGCCAAGTCCTGCTTCGGAGAATGCTTTAGCGCCTCCGGCACCCTGCAGGCCCTGGCGGCGGTCGGGGCCATAGAAAGGCAGGCTGTCCCGCCGACAATCAACTTGCGGCAGGCGGACGCGGATTGCCGCCTGAACCATGTCGTGGGCAAACCGATGCCCCGGCGCGTGGATCATGTTTTGATCAATTCTTTCGGCCCGAACGGGACGAGTTCGAGCGTGGTATTTTCTAAATTTAAAGGAGCGTCCGGGTAATGATCCAGGAGTCGGGGTTAAAAGGTAAAACAGCGATTGTCAGCGGCGGCTCAAGGGGTATCGGGCGGGCAATCGTGAAGCATCTTTGCGCCTGCGGCGTTGCTGTCGCTTTTACCTATGTTAAGAACGGCGATCAGGCGCAGGAGCTAATGGAGCAGATTCAGGCTTCCGGGGGCAGGGCCGCGGCCTTCCAGCTGGATGTGCGCGACTTTTTAAAGGCCCGGGAGTTTGTGGAAAAGGTAAAAAATGATTTCGGCAGGCTGGATATCCTGGTGAATAACGCCGGGATCACCCGGGACAAGGCGTTGATGATGATGACCGGCCCGGATTGGCTGGAGGTCATTGATACCAATCTTAACGGGACCTTTAATCTGACCCGTAATGTGATCGTCGGTTTTTTAAAGCAGAAGAGCGGGGATGTCGTGAACATCGCTTCGGTAAGCGGGGTTGCCGGTTTGGCCAGACAGACCAACTATTCCGCGGCAAAAGCCGGGATCATCGGTTTTACCAAGGCCCTGGCTAAAGAGGTGGCGGCGTATAATATTCGCGTTAATGCCGTGGCCCCGGGTTTTATCGAGACCGACATGCTCTCCGGGTTAAGGCAGGAGTATCGCGATGAAATAATTAAAAGGGTCCCCTTGGGCAGGATCGGGCGGCCCGAGGATGTCTCGGGAGTAGTGGAATTTTTATTGAGCCAGCAGGCAAACTTCATTACCGGACAGGTGATTGTTTGCGACGGCGGCTTATTCATACAATAACAGGAGGATACAAAAGATGCAACCGGAAGTTCTGGAAAAAGAGATCAGGGATATTATCGCGCAGGTAATTGAAAAGGAACCCGAGGAGGTTTTACCGGAGGCAAGGTTCTACGAGGACCTTGGCGTGGATTCGATGATGGCCCTGGAGATACTGGCGGCGATCGAAAAAAAATACAAGATCGCCATCCCCGAAGAAAAACTTGCCGAATTAAGGACGCTGAAAGAAACGGTGGCTGTGGCCAGGCAGTACCTGAATGAAAAGGAAGGGCAAAATGTATGACATATTGCAGATCCAGGAGATCCTGCCGCAACGCTTCCCTTTTTTGTTGATCGACCGGGTGATCGAGCTTGAGCCGGGCAAGAAGGTTGTGGCGGTAAAGAATGTGACGATCAACGAACAGTTTTTCTCCGGGCACTTTCCCGGAAAGCCGGTAATGCCCGGGGTACTGATCATCGAGGCAATGGCCCAATCCTCGATCATGCTTTTTTGCGAAAAGGCCAAAGAGCTGCACCATACAAAATATACTTATTATCTGGGTTCGGCCAAGGTAAGGTTCCGCCGGCCGGTGACACCCGGCGACCAGCTGAAGATTACCGTGATCCCGCGTAAGATGATTTCGGCGCTGGCGATTGTCGAGGCCAAAGTAGAAGTGGGCGATAATCTGGTGGCGGAAGGAGAGTTGAGTTTCGCCGCTAAAGCGGAATCGTAGTACTCGAACGGCGTTCAGCGTTTAAGCGTTCGGCGGGAATTCAGGACCATGGACCAAGAACCATGAACCACGGAAGACATGGGGGCACAGGTTACAAGTCACAGGTCACAAGTTTGAACGGCGTTTGGAGAGAGGCGTTCAGCGTGTAAATTAAAAAATACCAAGCTTACGGCTTATAACTTATAACTTATAACTTACAACTGAACTTTACGTTTTGTGTTTCAATTTTGCGCTTTGCGCTTTGCATTTTGAATTTGGTCTTTACTAACCGCTAATCGCTAACCGCTACACGCTAATAATGAGTTCACGAGTCGTCATCACAGGAATCGGAGTGGTCAGTTCGATCGGCGTCGGGAAAGACGCTTTTTGGGAGAACCTTACCCGCGGTAAATCCGGAATCAGCGAAATATCGGTTTTTGATACCAGAGAGTTCCCTACCCATCTCGGCGGTCAGATCAAGGATTTCCAGCCGCAGGAATTTATTTCCGAAGGAAGGCTTATGAAATTGGGCCGGGCCGCCTATCAGGCGGTGGCCGCCGCGGGCCTTGCGCTGAAGGATGCCTCTTTTAAACCGGGGGATTCGGACCCGCAAAGGATCGGCGTGATCATCGGCACGACCATGGCCGAGACCCAGGTATTCGAAGAATTGAATTCAACCTGGATCAAACAGGGCTTAGAGGCGGTAGACGCCGAATGGCTCTGTCAGATTCCGGCATTCGCGCTTTCTGCCAATGTCGCCGCAGAATTCGGGTTCCGCGGGCCGAATTATGTGATACCCACTGCCTGCTCCGCGGGAAATTATTCCATAGGTTATGCCTATGACCTATTGAGGAGCGGAGCCGCCCAGATGATGCTTGCCGGAGGCAGCGATGCTTTTTCCCGGATCGCCTTCACCGGATTTAACCGGCTTTTATCGATTGCCCCGGAAAAGTGCCAGCCGTTTGATAAGAACAGAAAAGGAATGATGGTAGGAGAGGGGGCGGCGGTCCTGCTTCTGGAAACCCTGGAAGGGGCGCTAAAGAGAAAGGCGCCGATCTTCGCGGAGGTCCTGGGATATGGTTTAAGCTGCGATGCCAGGCATATGACCGCCCCGCACGCCGAAGGTATCGCCATGGCGATGGAGAAGGCGATCAGCGCCGCGGGTTTGTCTTTAGAAGAGATCGATTACATCAGCGCGCACGGCACGGGGACACCGGCAAACGACAGGGAAGAGTCGGCCGCGATCAAGCAGGTTTTCGGCGGGCTTTACAAAAAAGTAGCGGTCAGCTCGATAAAATCGATGCTCGGGCATACTATGGGCGCGGCTTCGGCAATCGAGGCGGCAGCCTGCTGCCTGGCGATCAAGCATAATCTGATTCCTCCCACGATCAACTATGAAACCCCGGATCCTGAATGCGACATCGATTGCGTCCCCAATACCTCCCGGAGCGCAACCGTGAAGGTTGCCCTGAATAACTCCAGCGCCTTCGGAGGGAATAACGCCTGCCTGGTTTTGGC
>JAQUQA010000025.1 GCA_028716305.1 Candidatus Omnitrophota bacterium
TTCTGCTTAAGCTTTCTGCCGGTGACCTTGATTTTAGCGGCATTGATGACAATTACTCCGTCTCCGGTATCCAGATGCGGGGTAAACATCGGCTTATGCTTGCCTCTTAAGACCGAGGCGACCTTGCAGGCCATCCTGCCGAGGATCTTGTCTCTGGCGTCAACAACGAACCACTGTCTCTTTATCTCTGATTTTTTAGGAATATAGGTTTTGTTCATAGAATAAGAAGTTTAACATAATTTTACATAAAGTCAAATGTTTTTTAATCTTTTTTTGTCTAAAAATTAAAGCTGGGCCTGCTTCCTATATATTTATATATTAATAAGTTACAGCTGGCCTAGAACCGATTACTAATTTAATACCCCCTTCATCTGAATCCACATGGCTTAAATACCGGGGGTGATTATCATGATCAAACAGGATAATCTCTTCCCAAAATATCCTTGCTATGGAAAAACATTGTTTATATAATTATAGGCGGTTGAGAAATCATGGGCTGATCACGGAAAGCTTATAACCGCAGAAATAACAATGACTAAGACGTATTATAGAATTTCTGATCTCGTAATCGAAGCTAATCATCAAAATGACCTATTGTTTTCAAGAATGCACCGTGAGCTGAAACCATATTGCGTGGTTAAAGCCCGCCCGCCGAACGCGTTAATTGAAATTGTCCGGGAAAAGAAAATCACAGCGGTACCTCCGAAAGCGGTGTGTGCCGGATACTGGCCGGAACCCGATGAACACCGTTACCTGCTGGATAATGTTGTTTATTACCGGTGCGCAGGCAAGGCGCTCTTCATCAAAAACTACAGAAAAAACAGGCTTTCCATCCGGTACATTTCGCTAAACAAGCGGGTGCTGCGGCATGCCCTGGCGGCAATCAAATGGCTGATCATTAAATGCGCGGAGGATAACGGCTACGCGTTCGTTCATGGCGCGGCCGTCCACTTCCTGGGTAAAAATATTATTTTTGCCGGACACTCGGGAAGCGGCAAGAGCTCTTGCCTGCTGCGGCTTAATCAGGCAGAGGCTAAAATTATCAGCGACGATGCCGTCCTGATCAAAGGGAAAAGCCTGGCTTCCTTTTTTTTCGACTTAAATACCAAAGGCGATCTAGCCCAAAGATTCCGCTTTGACCGGATTAAACGCTGGCCCGGCATCAGCAGGGATACCTCATCAGGCGAACTATTCCAGGGGGTAGACATGATATTTTTCCCCCATATCTGGAACCACCCCGTCAGCCGCTTAACACCGGTCGCCTCAAAAAAAGCCTTTAAGAAATTAATCGAGATATATTTAAAAGAGACATCCTGGAACGCGTATCCCGCAAAACAAGGTGTTTGTGAAAAAAGATACAAGGTCGGTCTCACAAAAACAAGATGCTTTGATTTTTTCGCCGGATACCGCGAAAAAGACGCCAGAAAATGCCTTTTGGATTTTATTAAACACGCATGAAAAAACAGAGATCCTTCACCCTCCAGAAAACTTATGATTTCCCCTGCTTTAAGATCGGGGTAAAGGCGGATCCCCGGATATTCGCCGGCCTTTTCAAGGCGCTGGAAGCTTATGAATCGGCAAACGATGATACGGATATCGCAGACGGGCTTCGGATCTCCCGCTGCACAAAAGAATCTTTTTCGATTCCCGATCGGGCCGTACGCACGCATATCAACCATGAACGCGGTACCTCGGTATATATATTTAAGCAAGTCCGTATCTTTCTATTTCCGAACTTTGCCGTAACTCTGCGCGGGGACAACGGCGGGGCGGTACTGGAGTATTGTAACGCGGACCGGGAAACCTTATGGCAGGCAGAACAACTTTTGCGCTGGCTCATCCATTGCAAGGCCTTTAAAAAAAAGCTCGTATATTTTCCCGGGCAATTCCTCTTTCCCTCTCTTTCGAATACCGGCACTGCTTCCCGTAGCCTGATCCTGGTTACAGGCCACCCGGAATGCGGAAAAACGGCATGCCTGGAATCATTAAAATCCCTGGGGGCAAACCTCGCCGCTCCCAATATGCTTATCACAAATACGCTTAAGGCGGCATTCTCCTTCAACGCGGGCTTTCCCGGAAAAAGACAAACTCGTCACGCTGTTCTGAAATTATTCCCCGGAAAGCCTGAATTATTCCCCGGATCCCGCACTCCGGCTAATAACCTCTTCCTTGACCGGATCCTGATTATAAACGCATGGGGTAAAAAAAATAGCGTTCTTGAGAAAATTTCAGCGGAAAGCTGCGCGGCAGAATTAAGCGAATTCAACAAAAGAAGTTACGAATATTTTTCACAATCACAAATCGAATATCTCTTTGGCCAATATACAAAGATGCTAAAGGGTGTTTCCTGCCGGCGATTGCTGCTGGGAACTGACCGCCGGCAGCTGCGCCATACCCTGGGGTTTTTTCTAAATAATCGATCCGGGAGAAACGGAAAGTAATATGCCGCGTTCCGAAATGACTTTCTGCACGGTTGTAACGCGTAATCAACTCGGCCGGTGCCTGACCCTCCATGAATCCCTTAAGGCACGCCAGGGGCATATTGTCTTTTATGCCCTCGTTTCGGATGCCCTGCGTAGCGAAGACTCCTGGATCCATTCAAAATTGCCTTTTGAGGTGATTTATCCTTCAGATATTAATTTGCGGGGCTTTAATCAGATGAAGATATACTATGATGCCTTCGAATTATGTAACGCCCTAAGGCCTTCCTTGATAAAATTTCTCATGCTTTCCAGAAACAAAAAAAAGGTCATCTATCTTGATGCCGACATGTACGTAACAAGCGATTTTCGGGAGATTAAAAAGGCGCTGGAAAAATATTCTTTTTGCCTGACACCGCATATCACGCAGCCTTACCCGCTTGATGGAATGCTGCCTGATGACTTTACTCTTTTTACTTACGGCATATACAACTCAGGGTTTATGGCCTTCCGCAGGGACAAAATTTCCCTGGAGATCCTGGATTTTCTGATCAAACGGTTAAGACTCTACTGCTGGAATGACCCTCCCTGGATTTTTGTCGATCAGAAATGGCTGGAATTGGTTGCCTCGCTTTATCAACCGTATTTAAAGCAGATTGTGCATCCCGGATATAATATCGGATACTGGAACATCCACGAAAGAAAGCTCCGCTGGGGGGCTAACGGCCTCTTTGTAAACGGCGAGAAGGCGGTATGCTTTCATTTCAGCGGTTTTGATCCCAGCCACCCGGAATATCTTACTCTGCGCGGGAGCCGGCCCGGCCAGCCAAAACCCAGGATGGTCATCCGTCAAGGACGGCGTTTCCACAACCGCAAGAATACAGCGCTGGCCAGGTTGATCAAAGAATACGCGGAGCGTTTGAAACAACACTCTGCTCATTGGCCAAAAGCCTATCGTTATAGCAAGAATAATGGGGTCTCTATAACAAAGAGACAGAGATTACTCTATTACGCATCCCGGCAGCGCCTAAACCGCCTTCTCCGCGAATAAATCGGAAACTCCCTGAACTACCCTTCTATTGTATTCCCGGATATATTTGAAGGCCCTGGCGGACAACCGGCAGGCCGCTGAAGAATTTGTCAAAAGTTCGATGACCTTCTCGGCAAACAGCACAGGATTATCCGCCACCCAAAAAGCGTCGTTAATCCCATCCTCCAGGCCCCGCGCGCCCATGGAAGTGGTAACCACGGGACAGGCGTATCCCAGGGCCGTAATAGTTTTGATGCTAAGCCCGGTTGCAAAAATATCGGCGTTAATGAATACTCCGGAAGTTTGGAATATTTTTTTCAGATTTTCCACATAACCCAATTTTCCACAGGCAACAGTATTATTTTTCATCAACTCGCATATCCGTCCGGCAATCAATAACCTGGCCCGGGGAAGCCTCTTTCTTATCAAGGGAAAGATACGCTCTAAAAAGAATTCGATATTGTGTTTTCCGATCCTGCTGCGCGAACCGACAAACAAAAGAACGTCCCGGTTCCCCCTCCTAAACGAAGGATGGACCTGTTCCACATAATGCCCCACGGTAAGGACTTTTTTATCCGTCAACCTGGAGAAATAATCCCTTTCATGGTCCTGAATGGCGATAATGGCATCGGCCCGGTTCAATGCCTGCTTCTCCTCTTCCAAAGAAAGAGAAGGCACCGGATCGGGATACTTTATACCGTAACTTTCCAGCCTCTGCCTGCGATTTGCCAATATATCATGGGTATCAATTACCTTGAGCGTGCGCCTCCCAAAAAACTCAAAAACCTTTGAATACAAAGCGTATTCCACCAAGACTACGTCCGGCCTGAGAGAAGTACTCAGGCCTGTGAGAAATCCATCAAAGGCATGATCGTACCAATCATCCAATTTTCTTACTTGCGCACCTACTTTACGAATGGCCGGTATTTTACCGCGGCATTTCGCGTTGACGGCCGTATGAAAGCGGTCTTTCCAATAACGCCGCATCGCGGTAACTCCTTTATCTTCCTGGGTGTTTTGCGGCAGATAGGCGAAATGAACAGCGTATCCCAGCCTGCGGATGATCTCCAGCATCTGAAAAATACGGATACGATTGCCTGCATTAGCAGGATGGGTGGCAATCGGAGAGATAACAAGAACCTTTTTTTGCGCGGTAGTATTAGCTGTGGACATGAACAACTTAAGTTAACGAAATTAATGCAAACCTGCCGGCGAAAATCAATAAAACACAGAACACCGCTGCTATAACCATAATCAGGCCGAACGACAACGTGGCCTTTTTTGGCTCAACTTTAACCGTTGCGGCGGGATTCCGGTAAAAGAGAAAAAGCTTATTTTGACCGATCTGCCTTAACCCATGCTTTCCAGCTGCCCCTTCTACGAGCTTTCCGGGGTCGTCCTGCGGAAAAATCACTATTTTAGAGCTTTCTAACGGCTCCAGCGCCCCGGCCGGAGCGATTTCCGGAAGCAGGGCATTGGCGGTCGGTCGCCCGGAAAGGCCCGCCAGGATCACCCCGGCAATCTCCATCGGAGAATAGATGATCTCTTGCGGGGCAGAATTTTCCCGGATCAGCCTGGCCGCGGGAAGATATTCCCGCGGGAACCAGATCACCTGCCCCCTGGCCAAGAGCATCCCCATCAGGGCAGAATCAAATAATTTTATTTCCCGCCTCCTCTCTACCAGGTTATGCCTGGCAACCCCCAAGGTCAGGGTCGGAGAGATAAAAAGTATAAACAGGCAGATGGCGGCCAAGACCCTTTTTAACAGCGGCCGGCGGTTTCTGCCCTTTAGGTACAACCCATAAAGGAAAACCGCGCTTAAAAAGGCAACCGGGAGATAACCTTCCGTTGAAAAGAAGCGGTAAGGATAGAATAAAAAAATCACCCCGGCAAACAAAAGGGCTAAAAAGAAACGGAATTTCTTTTCCAGGCGCAAGGCAAAAAATACCCCGCAGGCGGCAAAAAAATAATCCGCGACCTTGATCTGCGAAAGCATTCGTTCGTTAAGGTTGATCCCCAACGCGGAAATCCGCCCCATGACGGAAAATTCTTTTAAGAGCATCGGCAGGGATAAAAAAAGCGCCAGGGCAAACAGCCACAGGCAGGCGCGCCGGCGATCCCGGTCCAATACCCCCCAAAAAACAAAACCCAGCGCCAAAAACCAGGAGACTCCGATATGGGTATAGAAACAAAGCGTCAATAAAAGCAGCGCACGTAAAAAATTCCTGCGGAAGAACTGGTCAAAAGCCAGCAATCCGAAAGTAAGCGCCAGGGTTGCCGGCAGATGGCCGGAAAGCGAAAGAAAGAAGGAAAAAGAAGAACTAAAGGCAACCAGGCAAAAAAATGCCAACGCGCCGCCGAAATTACGTTTCACGAAAAACCGCAGGGATATCAAAAATATAACCGGGGTCACTGCTTCAAAGAACTTCGCCAGGAATACCGGATTTAACCCCGCCTTCATCAAAAACGCCAGAAGAATATGGAAAAACGGCGGGTAGATATTCGGCCTGCCCACGGGGGCATACTGCCAGAAATCCCAGCCGGTGTATCCCCCGGCCTGGATAAATCCCCGGGCATTCAACAGATGATAGTAGATATCCATCGACTGCGGTAAAAGCGGCAGGCGGACCAACTGCAAAAAAGCATAGGCCACGATGGCCAGTGCCGAATAAAAATCCCAGCGTTTCCCGGATAACCCCGGGTCAGGATTCAATATTTCACCCGGCATAGAAATAACCCTTCCGCCGGAGCCGTCGGCCCGGCCAGACAACGGTTACGCCCAAAAAGAATTCTCTTCAGCTCCCCTTGTTTTCTCTTGCGCCGGCCTATCTCCAGCAGGGTCCCTACGATATTCCTGACCATATTATAAAGAAAGCCGTCGGCCTCTATCTCTATGCAAAGCACTCCGGAGTTATCAAAAAAATTCCTAAACTTCTTTATTTGTATTTTTTTGATCGTGCGGAAGGTGTCCTTTACCGCGCTACCCGAGGCGCAAAAGGATTTAAAATCATGGCGGCCGGCTAAACAACCCGCTTCACGGCGCATCACTGTGATATCCAGCGGATACGGGAAAAAATATACCTTCCCTTTTAATAAGGCCGAATTAAACGGGCGATTGAGGATAAAATAACGGTAGATCTTTGATTTAGAGCTGAATTGACTGTGAAAATCATCACTAACTATACGGACTTTTTTGACAACAATGTCATCGGGGAGGAAGGCGTTGAGCGCCTTAAGCATCTTATCGGGGGGGATCAGGGATCTCGTCTTAAAATTCGCTACCTGGGCACAGGCATGTACCCCGGAATCGGTCCTGCCCGAAGCAGACAAGACCACCTTTTCATGGGTGATCTTTTTAATTGCCCCCTCGAGAGTCTCCTGGACCGTCCGGGAATGCCGGGGGCAATTTTTCGTCTTTCTTTGCGTCTGCCAACCGCAATATCTCTGGCCGTTATATTCGATTTCCAGCTTCAGGTTTGGCATCTTTTAAAGATCCGCGGCTTTTTCTTATGAGATCAGGCATTCTGCGATCTGCACCGCGTTAGTCGCCGCGCCCTTGCGCAGGTTGTCGGCAACCACCCACAGCCAGAGGCCGTTCTTGACGAAACAATCGTTGCGGATCCTGCCGACAAAGGTCTCATCCTTGCCTTCGCTGTCCTTAGGCATCGGATAAACGCTCTTTGCGGGGTCGTCCACCAGGATCACCCCAGGAGCCCGGGAAAGGATCTTTTTCGCTACCTCTGCGGAAAGCGGCTTTGCCGTCTCGATGTAAACCGATTCGGAGTGGCCGGTCCTTACCGGTACCCTGACCGTAGTAGCGGATATCTTGATTTTCTTATCATGCATGATCTTATGGGTCTCTTTAACCAGCTTCCACTCTTCGCTGGTATATCCGCCTTCGCTGAAACCCCCGATATGCGGAAAGACATTATAACCCAGCTGCTGCGGCATGGCCTTATTCGCGGTTTGCACATGGAGGTCATTGAACCCCCCGGCGGAAATCTTTACGACCTCTTCTTTTAACTGCTCCACCGCCTGCTTGCCTGCCCCCGAAGAAGCCTGCAAAGTAGTTACGATGATCCGTTTGATCCCGGCCTTCTTGTAGATCGGCCAGAGGGCAACCACCATCTGAATGGTCGAACAATTGGGATTGGAAATTATCCCCTGGTGCTTCTTTATATCGGCGGAGTTTACCTCCGGGACAACCAGCGGCACCTTCGGGTCCATCCGGAAATCGGCTCCGTTATCGATAACCACCGCACCTCTCTTTATCGCTTCCGGGGCGTAGGTTACCGCCGCGCCTTTTTCCCCTTCGGTCCCGGCAAAAAGCGCGATATCGATCCCGCTAAAGGCATCCGGGTGGATGGCCTCCACGGAATAATCCCGTCCGTCAACGTCGATCCGCCTGGCACTGCGCGCGAAGACCCTTAAGCTCTCAACCGGAAACTCGCGCTGCCTTAAAACCCGCAGCATCTCAATGCCCACCGCCCCCACACCAACCACACAAATATTATACTTATTTTTCTTTTTCATTTAATGACCACCTCGAATTTTTCCCTGTCCACTGAATACAAAACCAGGTCCCTTACCTGATTAATGTCGGTAAAACGCTTGCTGATGATATAAAATGCCTCTTCGGAACCGTACTTTCCGAATTTCAGGCTCAAGGTCTCCGCCTCCAGCGAAACGATCCCCTGTTCACCCAGGATCTTCTTCTTATGCAGGTCCCTGACTCTATCGAAAAGGTTCGCTTTGTTCTCCTCGCTGTCAAAGATGATCTCAAAACGCGTATCGATGCTGTCTACCAGGTCAAAGATCTCTCCCAGGCGGCTGATATCCTCCCTCAAGAGAAGAAAATATATCGGGTTCGGGTAACTAAAAAAGATCTTATCCGAAATCCTCTCCGGCATAATCGGGTCTAAGGCCAGGTAATAATCTGTCATCGCCAGGACCTTATCGATATTTGAATCCGAGGCACCGCGGACGCCGCCAAAAGAAGAGATCATAATATAGCAGCCTCTTCTTTCCTGGCGGAAATTACCGGCCAGCTTAACCAAGTAGCCGTTTTTATTAAATTCCCTCAGGTCAAAGGAACCGAAAAATACCAACCCCATCATATAGCGGACAAAAGAAACGGCAAAGACCTTTGATTCCGCCTTGAGCCCTTTTATCTCAGTGATCGTAACCAGGTGTTTTTTCGCCATGACCTAAACGAGGTTATCAACTACCAAATCGCCGATCTGGCCGGTAGAGAAACCCATCTTACCTGCGGCCAAAGACTTTAATTTCCTGCCGACAATCTTGATCACCGCAGACTCTATCGCCGCGGCCGCCTTATCCTCTCCAAGATTCTCTAGCATCATCCCTACGGCACAGATGGCTGCCAGGGGGTTGATTACGTTTTTACCGGTATATTTGGGGGCGCTGCCTCCGATCGGCTCGAACATCGAGACACCCGCGGGGTTAATGTTGCCCCCGGCGGCTATGCCCATGCCACCCTGGATCATCGCTCCCAGGTCGGTAATAATGTCCCCGAACATATTGTCGGTAACGATCACGTCAAACCACTCCGGGTTCTTTACAAACCACATGGTGGTGGCATCGACATGCGCATAATCAATGGTGATATCGGGAAACTCTTTGGCCACCTCATGGAAGGTCCTTTCCCAGAGGTCCCAGGCAAAAGTAAGCACGTTGGTCTTCCCGCAAAGGGTCAGTTTCTTTCTTTTATTGCGCTTACGGCAATACTCGAAAGCGTAACGGATGCAGCGTTCCACCCCTTTACGGGTGTTATAAGATATCTGGATCGCCACCTCGTCCTGGCTGCCCTTGTTTTGAAACTCACCCATTCCCTTATACAACCCTTCGGAATTCTCCCTGACCACCACAAAGTCTATATCTTCCGGGGCTTTGTCTTTTAAAGGGCAAAAATCGGAATTATATAACTTTATCGGGCGCAGGTTGATATACTGATCCAGGGAAAAACGCAGTTTTAAGAGGATCCCGGTCTCCAGGATCCCCGGTTTTACTTCCGGATGGCCAATGGCCCCGAGGAATATCGCGGAATATTTTTTTAATTCTTCCAGGTCGCTTTCTTCCAGCGTCTTTCCGGTTTTCAGGAAACGCTCCCCTCCAAAATCGAAGATCTTGGTCTGGTATTGAAAACCGAATTTTTTCCCGGCCGCCGCCAGGACCTTTAACCCCTCAGCTACGACTTCCGGACCGGTACCATCTCCCGGGATAACCGCAATCTTATACATTTTTCCATCAGCTCCTTCTATGCTTAACGTAATTCATCAAACCGCCATCCTCGATTATCCGCTGCAGAAATTCCGGGAAGGCCTCGGTATTATAAACCTGGCCGCGCGTAAGGTTCTTGATCCTGCCCGCCGAGAGGTCTATCTCCAGGATGTCCCCCGGCAAGATTGAGCTCACATCGGCAAGCTCCAGAAACGGCAGCCCGATATTTATGGCGTTGCGGAAAAAAATACCGGCAAAACTTGGGGCGATCACCGCCGCGATCCCGCACCCTTTAAGGGCCAGCGGAGCGTGCTCGCGCGAAGAACCGCAGCCAAAGTTGCTTCCGGCTACGATAATATCACCCGAGGTGACCTTCCCGACAAAATCCGGCGCGATATTTTCCATGCAATGCGCCCCCAGCTCTTTGGCGTCCGTCATGTTCAAATACTTCGCGGCGATGATATCGTCGGTGTTGATGTTATCTCCAAATTTATGGACCTTGCCCTTGATAATCATATGACCTCTTGCGGATGGGTGATCCTTCCGGTTAACGAAGACGCCGCGGCTACCGCGGGGCTGGAAAGATAAACAAATGATTTCGGACTGCCCATCCTGCCGACAAAATTCCGGTTGGTAGTGGCAATGGCGGTCTCCCCTTCGGTAAGGATGCCCATATGACCGCCCAGGCACGGACCGCAAGTGGGTGTCGAGAAAACCCCTCCGGCCTTCACAAAAATTTCCGCCAACCCTTCCCGGACCGCCTCTAGATAAATTTTCTGGGTAGCCGGGATAACGATCAATTTCAGCCCCGGCCTTGCTTTTTTGCCTTTTAATATCCTGGCTGCCTGCCGCAGGTCGCTCAACCTGCCGTTGGTGCAGGAACCGATCACCACCTGATCGACCTTTACATCCTTTAATTTACTTACCGGCTTGGTGTTACTCGGCAGATGCGGGCAGGCCACCTGGGGCTCTAAGCCGGAAATATCCCACTCGTAAACCTTATCGTAAACCGCGTCTTCATCCGAGGCCATTCCCCGCCAATAAGCGATATCGCGGGAAGTTACTTTGCGCCCCTGGTTTTTCAAAGACTCTCTGACATATTCAAAGGTATGATCATCGGCGGCGATGATACCGGCCCTTCCGCCGGCCTCGATAGCCATATTACTCATCGAGAAACGATCATCCATCCGCAGCCTCTCGATCACCGGCCCCGCGAACTCCATCGCCTTATACAGCGCGCCGTCCACCCCGATCTT
>JAQUQA010000026.1:0-6028 GCA_028716305.1 Candidatus Omnitrophota bacterium
AGATATTTCTTTTTCCGCGTTGGCCTGGTTCAGGGCCTCCTGCAGGCTATAGATCTCATTATCTTTATCTCTCAACTGGCTCTCCAAGACGGAAACCTGGTTTCTTAATCCCTGCATATCCAGTTCTGACTGCTTACGTGCGGTGGCGCAACCGGAAAGCGAAATCACAAAAACAGACAACAGCAGCAAAACAACCCCTCTCTTGTGACGCATACGCCCCTCCTTCAATGAGGGCACAATTTACAAACCTGAAAGCGTAAGTAAATTGTATGCCCGAATTGGTCCCGAGGCCCGCTTGTTGGTTAATACCCGGGGCCGGGGGATCTTTGTTTAAACCGCGCTTAAAGCCTGAGTTAAAGTAAATTTACCTTCGTATAAAGCCTTGCCTACAATTATACCTTCTAACCCCTGTTTTTCCAGTAATTTAAGCCGTTGGATATCCGCCAGGCTGGATATCCCCCCGGAAGAGATAATTTTCATACCCGATATTTTAAGCAGGGCCTTGAGATCTTTTATATTCGGCCCTTTTAAAGTACCATCCTTGGTCACATCGGTATAGATCAAACGCTGAAAACCCGTTTCTTTTAAAAGGCCGACATAATCAACGATGCTTATCCCTTTATGCGCTGCCTGCCATCCCTTAACCAGGAGCCGGTTATCCCTGGTATCGATGCTGACAATAATTTTATCCTTAAATCCGGAAAAGGCCTGCTTGAGAAACTTCCGGTCCTCGATGGCCTTGGTCCCCAAGACTACCCTCGAGACGCCCAGGCCGGTCAACTCTTTTATGGTCTCGATCGACCTTACTCCGCCTCCGAATTGTATAGGCACGTCTACGGCGAGTAAAATATCCTTTAAGGCAGAGAAATTTTTTCGCGCCCCGGAAAAAGCCCCGTCCAGATCAACCACATGGATCAGCTCCGCCCCCTGGCGCACCCAGTGTTTCGCAGTCTTGACCGGGTCGCGGGAATAGATCTTCTGATCCTGTTTACCCTGGAACAGCCTGACTACACAGCCGTCTTTTAAGTCGATTGCGGGAATGATTAGCATAAGCTTAGTTCAATAAATTGAATAATATTAAGTCACAAGTCACAGGTTCGTACGGCGTTTTGCGAGATGCGTTCGGCGTTCGGGGTTCGGCGTAAACTTTACGCGGAACGCAAAAACACTGAACGCAGAACTGATCATTTATACTCTATCACCCGAACTGAGACCCTTTTACAACTCGACAAAGTTCTTAACCATCTTCAATCCGGCCTCCTGGCTCTTTTCCGGGTGAAACTGCACCCCGAAAAGATTATCCTGCCAGATGACCGAAGTAAAATTTATGCCATACTCCGTAGTTGCCGCGATCCCTTCCGGTTGCGCCGGCTCAACGTAGAAAGAGTGGCAGAAATAAACATACGACTTGTCCGCGACGTCTTTCAGCAAAGGGCATGCCGCGGCGGCTATCTTCAGCTGATTCCACCCCATATGCGGCACTTTATAACCCGCGTCCCGGGTAAACATTTTTACCGAACCTCTGACCAGGCCCAGGCCTTTTTCGCTGCGTGCTTCCTGGCTTTGGTCAAACAAGAGCTGCATTCCCAGGCAGATCCCCAAAAACGGTTTTTTTTCGGCGATCTGCGCTTTTATCCGGGAAACAAACCCCCTGGAGTTAAGTTCCTTGGCCGCATCGTCAAAGGCACCCACCCCGGGAAGCACCAATTTACGGCATTTATCCATTAACTTTGGGCCCGTGACCACAAGCGTATCCTCTCCAAAAGACTGGAATGCCTTTTGCACGCTGTGGATGTTACCCATGCCGTAATCAATGATTCCGATCATATCTGTTTTCCGTTTTCAAGATCATTTTAGTCGATCACGCCTTTTGTCGAGGGGACACCTTTACGGCGGGGGTCGATTTGCGTGGCCTGATCCAGGGCTTTACCCAAAGCCTTAAAAACCGGTTCCAGGGTGGTATGTAAATCCTTACTGGGGTTCTCCAGCTTAATATTAAGATTCATCCCCATCTGCTTGGCCAGTGACTCGAAAAAATGCTCGGCATATTTAAACTCGTAGCCCTCCTGGGCCAGAGGGTTTTCATAAACCTCCGGGCTAATGCTGAGCTTATAAGAACCCCTTCCGCTTAAGTCAACTGTCACATTAGCCGTGACATTTTCCATCGGGACAGAAGAAAAACCGTTTCTCGCTATGCCGATTCTGTCTCCCAAGGCCTGGTCAAAGGCCTGGCCCAAAACAATACCCAGGTCTTCGTTTGTGTGATGTATATCAACTTTCAGGTCGGCCTCAGAAGTATTGACTTCTAAATCAAAATGCCCCCAGAAACTGAAAAGTTCCAACATGTGATCGAGAAACCCTATACCGGAATTTATTTTGGAATTCCCCTCTCCGTCGATATTCAGCTTTATGCTGATAGCGGTTTCTTTTGTCTTTCTTTCCTTCTCGGCCTGTCTCATTTTTCTCCTGTTTTAATCCAAGTTTAAACGAAGGGATTGTTAAAATCTGGCTTTCACCGAATCAAGATGCTTGGCTAACCCTTCTATTCCGGCAATCTTTTCTAAAGGTTCTTTTACTTTCTCCAGCGCCTTTTTGGAATAGCTGATCAGGTGGCTGCTTTTCTGAAAATCCTGCACTGAAAGCCCGGAAAAGAACCTGGCTGTCCCGTTTGTCGGCAGGACGTGGCTGGGCCCGGCCACATAATCCCCGACTGCCGTGGGACTGTAGGGCCCCAGGAATATCGCCCCGGCATTATGGATCTCTTTAACCAGCCTCTGCGGATTATTCACCAGGATCTCCAAATGCTCCGGAGCGATGCGGTCGGCGACCTCGGCGGCCTCTTTAAGATTTTTTACCAGGATGATCAGGCCGTTCACGCTTTCCGTGGCAAGTTTTACCTCTTTGGCCAGTTTTCGGGAATTGGTGATCAATATTGCCAGGCCGCCGGAATGCTCGGCCTGCGCCTTGAGATCCGCGATAATAAAACGCGGGTCGCTGAAACGGTTCGCGATAATCACCAATTCTGTGGGCCCGGCAATCATATCGATATCCACTAAACCGAAAAGCTGCCTCTTTGCTTCGCTGACATAGATATTACCCGGCCCGACGATCTTGTCCACCCGGGGGATGGTCTTTGTCCCGTAGGCCATGGCGGCGATCGCCTGCGCACCGCCGACGCGGAAGATCTCATCGACCTTCAGGAGGTCCGCGACCACCAGGATGTGCGGATTGATCAAACCGTCTTTATCCGGTGGGCTGCATAAAATGATTTTCTTTACCCCGGCGATCTTGGCGGGAAGCACGCTCATATATACAGTAGAGACCAAGGGGGCCGTGCCTGCCGGTATGTACACCCCTACTTTCTCCAAGGGGTTATAATTTTCTCCGAGCAGTGATCCGTCATCCGCCTTCATCCTCCAGGATTTCTTCAGGGTCTTTTTATAGAATTTATTGACATTTTCGATGACCACCTTAAGCGAAGAAACAAAATTCGGAGTAATATTCTGATACGCCCCGCTGATCTCATTCTGCGAAACCTTCAGCTGCTTCAGCGAAAGTTTGACCCCGTCGAATTTACGGGTATATTTGAGGACCGCTTCATCCTGGTAGATCCGCACGTTATCGATGATCCCGCGGACCTTCTCTTCGACCCTCCGAGAGGTCAGAAACTGCCGGTTATAGATTTTTTCCAGTTTTTGATTTACGACTCGCAAGATCTTCATGGTAAGTTACCGATCAGCTCCTTAAGCTTCTCGAAAGCAGCGGCCAACCCCTCCGGCCGGCTCCCGCCTGCCTGGGCAAAATCCTTCCTGCCGCCCCCGTTGCCGCCGATACCCTTGGCCACTTCGTTGATCAACGCGGAGGCATCCACCCCTTTAGCGCAGAGGTCCGCGGTTACCCCCATAACCAGAATCGGCCTTCCCGAGACAATGCTCCCCAGGGCGATCACCGCATTATCTGTCTTTTCTTTCAATAAATCCACTGTTTTCCTTAAAATGTTCATCTCTGATTCCGGCATGATCCGGGTGATCAGGAGCACGCCCCTGATTTTCTGCGCCTCCTGGACCAGGTTGTCAAGTTCGCTTTTTGCCGCCTGTATTTTCTGGGCCCCCAGCTCCTTTTCAAGTTCTTTGGCCCGAGATAATTTCCTTTCCGCCTCCGCCGCTATTTTATCCGCCGGAACGTTTAAAACCGCAGAAACTTCATCGATCAGGGATTCCTCAAGCTTGACGCGCCGGTAAGCGGGTTTGCCGGTGCATGCCTCGATCCTTCTGACGCCGCTGGCCACTGACCCCTCGTGAATGATCTTAAATAATCCGATCTGACCGGTATGATCAAGGTGCGTGCCTGCGCAAAACTCCCGGGAAAGCCCTTCCACCGAGACCACGCGGACCTTCTGGTCATACTTTTCCGCGAAGAAAGCCAGGGCCCCGGATTTTTTAGCTTCCTTTAACGGCATCACCCTGCTGGAAACCGGAAAATTACCGATCACATAATTATAAACTTCCTCTTCGACCCGCTGTAGTTCTTCCTTGCTCAACTCCTTGAAATGGGTAAAATCAAAACGCATGCGTTGCGGCTCAACCAGCGAACCCTGCTGCTGCACGTGCGTTCCCAGGACTTTTCTTAAGGCCGCCTGTAAAAGATGCGTAGCGGTATGGTTCCTGGCAGTAGACAGCCTTGTTTCAACATCTATCTCGGCGCTCACCAAATCGGATTTTTTAAGAGAGCCCTGCTTAAGCACCCCGCTATGGATGATGATCTTATCTAATTTTTGCGTCCCGGTTACCTCAAAAAGATTCTTGCCTTTAAAGATCTTTCCGGTGTCGCCAACCTGCCCTCCCGACTCCGGATAAAAAGGCGTCTGGTCCAGGATGACCTGCGCCTGCTGGGAAGGATTGAGCTTTTTTACTTCCTTGCCCTCCCGGAAAATCTTGAGGATCTTTGCCCTCGCCTGATAATCACGGTAACCTACAAACTTCGTCTGTTTTTCTTTAAGGGCGAAGTCGGTAAAACCAAAGACATCCCCTTTCATCGCGCTCCTGGACTTTGACCGCTCCTTCTGTTCTTTGAGGGCAAGATCAAAGGCCTCCCGGGAAAATTTTATTTTGTGTTTCTGCAGCCACTCGCTGATCAGCTCCAAAGGTATCCCATAGGTATCATAAAGCATAAAGGCGGTCCTGCCTGCCTCGAGCGGATCGGCCCTTAATTCGGAATCCTTAAACTTCTCGGCAAGCAGGTTATCGGCGGTGGCAAGCGTGGCAAGGAAATTCTTTTCCTCCGCCAGGACAATTGCCGCGATCTCTTCCTTGCGCTTATTCAAAAGCGGATAAGGATCCCTCATTATTTCACAAACCAGCGCAACCAGCTTATAAAGATACGGGGTCTTGGCCCCCAGGGCCCCGAGAAGTATCAGGCTCTTACGGATCAATTTTCTTACGACATATCCCCGTTCTTCATTAGACGGCAGCACTCCGTCGTAAATGGCGAAAACAACCGCCCGGATGTGGTCGGAAATAGCGAATAAATTCTCTTCTCGTGGGGAACCTTTTGCCTGCCTGGTGATTTCTTTGACCAGCGGCTGAAAAAGTTCGGTCTCGAAATTATTTCTTGCCCCCTGCATCAGGGCCACCAGCCGTTCCAGCCCCATGCCTGTATCAATGTTCTTCTTCGGCAACGGCTCCAGCACTCCCCCTTCTTTACGGTTAAACTGGGTAAAAACCAGGTTCCAGATTTCGACAAATCTGCCGCAGCTGCAGGAAGGGTCACAAGCCCTGGTTTTGCACCCGGCCTGCGCTCCAAAATCATAAAATATCTCCGAACACGGGCCGCACGGCCCGTTAGGGCCTTTCTGTTTGGCCTCCGCCGGCCAGAAGTTATCCTTATCGCCTAATTTTACGATCCTCTCTTGCGGGACCTTTATAATATCCTTCCAGATCCCGTAGGCCTCATCATCATCCCGGTAAACCGAGACCCAAAGTTTTTCCGGGGCGATCTTTAACTCCTGAGTGAGAAATTCCCAGGCCCA
>JAQUQA010000026.1:6128-10681 GCA_028716305.1 Candidatus Omnitrophota bacterium
TATCGGCAGTCATAGGTTCAGTTAATAGATGCTTTCGTTCAGCGTTCGGTGAACGGCGTTCGGCGTAAATTCAGAACCGAGAACCAAGGACCAAGAACCAAGGACCATGTAAGTCACAGGTCACAAGTCACAGGTCACAGGTCACAAGATTTGTACGGCGTTCAGTGTTCGGCGTACGGCGTAAGTTCAAAATCAAACATCGTTCAACGCTTCTGCTACTACCTGCGGCGAAAAGCCGCGATAGACAAGGTAGCGATAGATCCTTTGCCTGGCTTTCAGGGGATCGACCCCTTTTAGCTTGGCAAATTTTTCCGCTGCAATTTTTCTGACAATATCGCTTTCGCAATAATTTTTTGTGATTTCCCCAAGACAACCCTGGATCAGCTGCCGGTCAATACCTTTTGCGGCCAATTCCTGGCGCAGCTTCCTCAAACCGAGGGGTTTTTTCAGGCGGGACCCGATCCAGGCCCTGGCAAAAAATTCGTCATTGATAAAACCTTTGGCCTTGAGAAAGGCAACCGTCTCATCAATGACATCCACAGCAAGTTTCTTTTTTGCCAAATAGTCGCGCATTTCTTTCTCGCTGCGTAACCTGAACTTCAGCAGCAAAAAAGCGTAAGACCTTGCCTTTTCCCGCGGAGTAGCAAAATCTCTTCTCAATGCTTACTTTGCCCTAATCACTACATAGCCGCGGGAAGTCATTACCAGGCATTCCCCCTTAGCGGCCGAGGTGATCTTCTGATAATCGCTAAGGTTATTCACCGGCTTCCTGTTTATCTCGGTAATCACATCTCCGGGGATAACACCAGCTTCGTCAGCCGGGCTGCCCGGTTCGACCCGCGTTACTACCACCCCTGCCTGCGCCGGGATACCCATTGCCTGGGCATTAATATCTTCAACGATCAAGCCGCGCCAGGTCCCGGACTCCTTGGCCCCGGCAGAGCTAACATCCGAGGTCGAATCCGGCCGTTCCCCAACGACCACGTCGAGGACAAGCTGTTTTTTATCGCGCATGAGCATAACTTTGGCCTTTTTCCCCGCAGGGGCCTTGCCTACCATGCTCACCAATTCCTTAACGCTGTTCACCGGCGCGTTATTGAACCGCTTTATCACGTCCCCTGACTTGATCCCGGATTTTTCCGCGGGCCCGCCTTTGAGCACCCCGGCCACTAAAACCCCTTCTTTGCCGGAGAGGCCGAAATACTTTACCAGGTCATCGCTAAGATTTTGCACGGTTACGCCAAGCCAGCCGTAAACGACTTTTTTCCCTTCGATTAATTTTGAGATAATTCTTTTGGCGTTATTTACAGGAATGGCAAAACCCACCCCCTGATAGCCACCGCTAGTGGAAAAAATCGCCACGTTGATCCCGATTACTTCCCCTTTTAAATTAACCAGCGGCCCTCCGGAGTTTCCCGGATTGATCGCGGCGTCGGTCTGGATCATATCATTGTAATCCCTGTCCTGCGAAACCACCTTACCCAAAGCACGGTGCAGGGCGCCGATTACCCCTACGGTCACGGTAGGCTCGGGGTTCTCCATGGCAAACCCGAAAGGATTGCCGATCGCCACCACCCATTCCCCGATCCGCAAAGAATCGGAATCGCCCAAAACCGCAACCGGCAGATTGTGAGAACTGATCTTTATCACCGCCAAATCGGAACGCGGATCCTGCCCCTTTAGCTCGCCGTTAAACTTTCTGCCGTCGGGAAGAGTAACCGTGATCTTGTCCGCCCCCCGGACAACATGCTCATTAGTCAGAATGTATCCTTCGGGGTCAATGATCACCCCCGAACCAAGCCCCATCTGACGATACTCGGAATCCGGCATCTCGCCGAAGAAATCATCGAAGAACCTGCGGAAAAACTCATCGTTCCCAAAAGGCGACTCCTGGCCGCCGAAAGGGGCATTAAAATAAAAACCCCGGGACTTTCTCGGCTGGGGCCTGAATTCAGAGCTGATAGAAACCACCGATTTCCCCGCGATATTGGCAACATTGACCACCGAATCTTCCAGCGACAATCCAGCTTTAAGCGGAGCGGACAAATTTTGTTTTAACGGGGTATTCTGGCTCTCAGCCGTGGAAAAAATGTCGGATTTGACCGCCAGCGTTAACCCCAACACCAGGCCGGCACAAAGTGCCGCCCCAAAAAACAATATTTTCCTCTTCATCAGCGCACCTCCTGTAGCAAGCTATCCGGTTTTTTCCGGATGCAGAATTTTTTTTCTGACCTCTTTTTCCAGGTCATCCTGGAGCTTAGTTTTTTCTTTCAACAGCCTGATCGCCGCGTCCCTGCCCTGGCCAAGCTTCTCACTACCCCAGGAGATCCAGGTCCCGGATTTTTCCAGTAATCCCAGGTTCAAACCGGCGTCGATCAAACTGCCGACCCTGGAGATACCTTCGTTATGCAGGATCTCAAATTCCGCCTCACGGAACGGAGGAGCGACCTTGTTCTTGACCACCCGCACCCTCACCCTGCCGCCGATCACGCTGTCCCCTTCTTTTAAGGAAGCGATCCGGCGCACATCCAGCCTGACCGAGGAATAAAACTTCAACGCCCGGCCGCCAGGGGTGGTCTCCGGATTGCCGAACATCACGCCGATCTTTTCCCTCAGCTGGTTGATAAAAATAACGCAGGTACACGACTTGCTGATTGCCGCGGTAAGCTTGCGCAGGGCCTGGGACATCAAGCGCGCCTGCAGACCCATATGCGAATCACCCATTTCACCTTCGATCTCGGCGCGGGGAGTAAGCGCGGCCACAGAGTCGACTACTACCAGGTCCACGGCGTTGGAGCGCACCAGGGTCTCGGCGATCTCCAGTGCCTGTTCGCCGGTATCCGGCTGAGAGATCAAAAGCTCTTCCAGGTTTACGCCGATCAATTTACCATAGGTGGCATCAAAGGCGTGTTCCGCGTCGATAAAAGCCGCTACCCCGCCTTTTTTCTGGATCTCCCTGATCGCGGTCAAGGTAAGCGTGGTCTTTCCCGAAGCCTCTGGGCCGAAGATCTCGATCACCCTGCCCCGGGGCAACCCACCTACTCCCAAGGCCCAATCCAGGGTAAACGATCCGGTAGAGATGGTATCTACATTTACCCTGACATCCGCGCCCATTTTCATGATCGAACCCTTGCCAAACTGCTTTTCGATCTGGGAAAGCGCCAATTCCAGGGCCTTCTGGCGGTTGGCCAGGTCTTTAGGCTCTTCTTTCTTTTTAGTATCTACAGCCATGATATACCTCCTGATTTTTTTAGAGTTTATATTATAATCTATACTCTTTTGACTGTCAAACAATAAGTAAGGACCACGGACCATGGACCAAGAACCAAGAAAGGTCACAAGGCACAGGTCGCACAAAGTCGAACGGCGTTCTGCGAGAGGCGTTCGGTGTAAAAGCTTCTCATTTTACGCTTAAACTTTACGCTTTATGCTTTGAGTTTTACGCTAAAAAAATCCCTCCTTTCCAATATAATAGACGCAGGAAAGGAGGGAAATCTAACAAAAAATTATGCTATTTTTTTAAAGATTTTACTTCTTTTTCCAGAGCCTTTAACCTGTTATTAAGCTGTTCGATATATACGTGCGCCTTTTCCAATTCCTCAAGTATGCCTTTATTCATTGCCCCGATATCAACTACCTCCTTGCCCTCAACGTTTTTCTGGACCGCGGGGACGGCCTTCAAATGCTTATTTTTCCACATATAAGCCGAGTGGTCTTCAATGCTCTCTAAGGAATAATCCGGCTCAAAGACGTAATCGGCATGCAGAGAAGCCCCTCTTTGAAAGATCGCGCCGTTTACGTCCAGGGCTGATCCTGCTGCCGGGGGGACAGCCCAAGTTGTATTAACCCCCACCCTTCCATCCGGCATAAACATCAATGATGGCTCCACATAAGAAGACTCTTGCGAGCCCGGTACGCCACTGATCCTGCTCGTTCCAATATAGCCATACTGAAAATTAGCAGCGTCGTTACCCTTGACCCCAATATCAAAAAGCGCCATTTCACTATCCAGGGAAAACTTAACGTTCCTTGACCATCCGCCTCCGCCGCTGTTAACCGGAGAGAGCTCCCTGATCTCTATGCCGTGCTCGGTAAAGGTCGGGTTAATCAGGATCCCGCCTTTACGCACGTGTAATTTCCTGTCCGGGACCAGATTATCACTGGCATATCTTCCGGTTCCTACTTGTACCCGGCCGCGGCCGGAATCACTGCTGTTATCAACAACAAAAACCGAACCATGGTACAAAGCGCCGCCCCACAAGTAGGTGTTAAGAACGCGAAAGAACCTATCCGAACCATGGTCACCTTCCAGGGCAGGCATAAAAGTGATCCTGCCCGTAGTAGTAGAGGTATTTAATGGCGAAACATACAAGTCACCATTGGCGTCTACATGGAAATCCACCGAACGATCGTTTGCCGGAGTAACCGTATCTAAAACATTGGTCAGGCGCAGTTGAGGGTCTGTGGTATCCAGGATATCCATCCGGCGCTGCGGCAGGCGGTTACCTATGCCGACCCTATCCTTAACCAAAAGCTGTCCGTCTCCCGGCATG
>JAQUQA010000027.1 GCA_028716305.1 Candidatus Omnitrophota bacterium
TTTACAATATAATAGCTTCAAATGCATAAACGATCAGCAGCTGTTGCCCTCGTCCTTTTTTTAACTTTCATCACAACCTTACCGGTATTTGCCCAGGATAAGCCCCGGGCAGAGGATCCCGTCAAAGAGGAATCCTTTTCCGTCGCAAAACCCGATTCTCCAGAGATCGACCAAAAAAAAGTCGCCGAAGAATTCGCCAAAGAGGTGCAGGAGGAAGCCGTAGCCGAGGCTTCCGGGGCGCAGCTGGTTACCGCCATAGAGGTTAAAGGCAACAAGGCGATCAGCACTAATACGGTCCTCTCAAAACTGAAAACCAAAGTAGGTTCTCCATACCGGGAAAATGTCGTTAGTGACGATTTGAAACGCCTATATCTGTTGGGTTATTTCAGCGATGTGAAAATCGACAACGAAAAATACAATAACGGGTTCAAGGTAATTATTACGGTCATGGAAAGGCCGCTGATTGAAAAAATAACTTTTTCCGGGATGATGCGCCTGGTAAAGAAAGAGGAGAAGCTGAAAGAGGAGATTAAAAGCAAAGAGGGCCAGTATCTGGATTACCCCACTCTCGCCAATGACGTGCACACCCTGAAGAAGATGTATGAAAAAATTGGTTATAACCAGGCGGCGATCGATTACAAGGTCGATATCAATAAAGAAAATAATAAGGCCAGCGTGGAATTCGCGGTCAAAGAAGGCAAGCGGGTTACTATTAAAAATATCTTTATCGAAGGCAACCAGGCCTTTTCTTCAACGCGCATCTTAAGGTTGATGAAAACGAAAAGGGGCTGGCTCTTTAATGCCGGCATCCTGAAAGACGATGTGTTAAAGGAAGATGTCGAGAGAATAAAGGCCTTTTACCGTAATAACGGCTATTCGGACGTAGAGGCAAGCTTCGAGGTCTCTACCGACCAGGCTAAGCCGTACTGGCTTTATATAACCATGAAGATCAGCGAGGGCAAGAAATACCTGGTCGGCGATGTTGTGATTAACGGCACCAAGGATGTTTCGGAAAAGGTGCTGTTGGGCAAATTAAAAACCTGTACCCCGGGTAAGGTCTTCAGCCAGGACGGCTTAAGGCAGGATATCGCGGCGATGCAGGGTGTTTATTTCGACCGCGGATATATTGCCGCGCATGTGCAGGAGAGTACTTATCTTAATCCGCAGACCGGGCGTATCGATATCACCTACAGCGTTACGGAAAACCAGGTGATGTATGTCGATAAGATCAAGATCAAGGGGAACGTAAAGACCAAGGATGTGGTGGTGCGCCGGGAGCTAAGGATCCACCCCGGAGATAAATTCGACGGCGATAAACTTCGGCGGAGTAAAGAAAGGCTGCAAAACCTGGGCTTCTTCGATGAGGTAAGCTATGATACCGAAGAAACTACGGAAGCGGACAAGAAGAACCTGCTGGTAGACGTAAAAGAGGCCAAGACCGGGTCTTTCAGTTTCGGCGGCGGCTACAGCACGGTCGATCAATTCGTCGGTTTCGCGGAGATCGAACAGAAAAATTTCGACTGGAAGAACTTTCCCTATTTTACCGGCGGCGGGCAAAATTTGACCTTACGCGCGTCATTTGGCTCGGTAAGCGATGGGTATAACTTAAGTTTTACCGAGCCGTGGCTTTTTGATTATCCGGTCGCTTTCGGCTTTGATGCCTACAGGCGCAGCCATACCCGTGATACCGATGCCGGTTACGGTTACGACGAAGATGTCACCGGCGGGGACCTGCGGCTGGGCAAGGAACTTTCCGAATATACCCGGCTGGACCTGACCTATCGTTACGATAAGATCAAGATCAGTAATGTCAGCGATGATGCCAGCGAAGACTTAAAAAGGGAAATCGGCAGCAACGTCATCAGTTCTATCGCCCCGGTTTTTCAGTTCGACAGCAGGGACAATGTCTTTTACGCGACACGCGGGAATCTCTTGGTTAATTCTTTTGAATGGGCGGGCGGGGCTTTTGGCGGGGATAAGAATTTCTGGAAATATTTCGGCAGATTCAGCCATTATTTCCCCATGCCGCGGAATTCCGTAGTTGAGGTAAGGGCCAGGGCCGGCCTGGCTTCGACTACGGGCGGCACCGAACGTATCCCGATCTATGACAGGTTCTTTGCCGGAGGCGCCAGTACTGTCAGGGGTTATGACGAAAGAAGGCTCGGGCCGGTTGACCCGGTATCCAATGACCCCCTGGGCGGCAACGCCTTGTTGATTGGTAATATCGAATATACTTATCCGTTATTGGATTTTATCAAGCTGGCGGCCTTTTATGATATCGGCAATGTCTGGGAGAAAATCGCGGATATCGGCTCATCGAAAGAGGCCAATGATGTCGCCCATACCGGCGGCCTTAAATCTGCCCTGGGGCTCGGTGTCAGGCTCAAGACCCCTATCGGGCCGATCATGCTGGATTACGGTATTCCTTTGAACAAGGAACCGGGAGAAGAGAACAGGAAGTCGGGAAAGTTCCATTTTAGCGTCAGCCACGGGTTCTAGTCGTAAAGTTATTTACGAGATACGAAGGACGAAATACGGTAACATCTCACCGCAATATAATAACAGGAGGATACATGAAGAAGCTAGGGTTTTTAGTTCTATCGGCAATGATCGCCTTGGGTATTTTTGCTGTGCCGGTTAAGGCAGCGGCAGCGGAGAAATTCGGTTATGTGAGTATTGAACGCGTGGGAGACGCCTATCTGAAGGCAAAGGAATATATGAAGGTCCTGGAAGGCAAAGAGGCGGCTTACACCAAAGAAATAGACAAAAAGAGAGATGAGATCAAGGCCTTTCAGGATAAGATTAACATGCTCAGCGAAAAAGAAAGAGATGCCAAAAGCGCCGAATTGGAAGCAAAGATCAAGACCTTCCAGGATTTTGTCAGGCAGAAGGAATCCGATCTGCGCAAGGAGCAGGTCGACAAGACTATAGAGCTGTCCAAGGATATCAAGGCCGCTATCGATAAATATTCTTCCAAGGAAAACTTTACCATGGTTTTTGACGCCGCGGCGCTTGCCTATCAGCCCAAGAACATGGATATCACGGACAAGGTTATCGATATACTGAACAAGGAATATAAAAAATAAAGCTTTTCGCATATCTAAAAGCAGGTTTTGATCTATGCGCAAGACCTTAAAAGAATTAGCCGGTTTTCTCGATGGCGAGATTATCGGTGACGAGAATACGGTAATCACCGGTGTCTGCGGGATAAAAGAAGCCGCCGAAGGGGACATTACTTTTATCGCCAATCCCAAGTACGCCCCTTTTATAGATAAGACGCGCGCTTCCGCGATCATTACTTCGCGGGAGATAGTTGCCTCAAGCAAGCCGGTTATCCGCACCCAGGACCCCTCTTTGGCATTTGCCAAGATCCTTTCCCTGGTTGCTCCCAATGAGGTGACCCATCCAAAGGGGATACATCCTTCGGCGATTATCGGGAAAAACGTTTCGCTGGGTAAAGACGTGGCGGTCGGCCCTTACGCGGTAATCGAAGATAATGTTTCGATCGGGGGCGGCACGGTGATCTATGCCGGATGTTTTATCGGGCATCATACCAGGATCGGCAGTAAGACTCTTGTCTATCCCAACGTTTCTATCCGTGAAAGGATCGATATCGGCAGTAATGTGATCATCCATAGCGGCACGGTTATCGGTTCGGATGGTTTTGGCTTTGCCAATATCAAAGGCCTGCACCATAAGATCCCGCAAATCGGCAGCGTAGTTATCGAGGATGATGTGGAGATCGGAGCCAACGTGACGATCGACCGCGCGCGCTTTGATAAGACCTTTATCGGCAAGGGCACCAAGATCGATAACCTGGTGCAAATCGCGCATAATGTGGTCATCGGCGAAAATTCCATAATTGTCGCCCAGGCGGGTATCTCCGGAAGCACGATCATCGGCAACAACGTAACGCTGGCCGGACAGGCCGGTTTGGTGGGCCATATCAGCGTCGGAGACGGAGCGATAGTGGCGGCCCAGGCGGGAGTGACCAAGTCCGTCCCCGCGAATACGCTGGTTTCCGGATATCCGGCCAAACCGCACAATACGGCAAAAAAAGTAAACGCCTGCGTTCAAAACCTGCCAAAGCTCTATGAGATGGTGTCCCAGTTAAAGAAGAAGATCGAAGAGCTCGAAGCAAAATTAAAAGCCAAATAATATAAATATAATATAAAGGTATAGATATGGACAGACAAAGAACCATCGAAAAAGAGTTGAGCTTTTCCGGCACCGGGTTGCATACCGCTAACAAGGTAAATGTTAAGTTCCGCCCGGCCGGGCCCGACAGCGGGATAAATTTTATCCGCGTGGACCTTCCGGATAAACCGCAGATCAAAGCCGACATGAATTCCTTGATCTCCCTTTCTCAGAGCCCGCGGCGGACCTCTATCGGCAATGAGAATTTCGAGATCCAGACCATTGAACATTTAATGGCGGCCTTATCCGGCATGGGGATCGATAATATTTTTATCGAGGTGGATAATAACGAGATCCCGGGATTGGACGGCAGCAGCCTGAAATTTATCGAAATGCTTTCCCGGGCCGGAATAAAGGAGCAGGACAAAGAACGGCATTTTTACGTGGTCAAGGACCCGATTTTCGTGGAGGAGGACGACTCTTCCATTATCGCCTTGCCGTCTTCGGAATTCAAAATCTCCTATACCCTTGATTATAAGCATGCTTTTTTGCGCACCCAATTTTTCGAGCTGGCTATCAATAGTGATTCTTTCCAAAAGGAGCTGGTATCAGCAAGGACTTTTTGCATGGAGGAGGAAGTGATCCAATTGCAGCACCAGGGGTTGGGCAGAGGGGCTAATTATGAGAATACCCTGGTCATCGGTAAAGAAGGGGTGGTAAAAAATAAATTACGTTTTGCCGACGAATTTATTCGTCATAAGATCCTGGATTTAATGGGGGATCTGTATCTCTTAGGATGCCCCTTAAAGGCGCATATCATCGCCTTAAAAAGCGGGCACTCCCTTAACCTGAGGCTTTCCCGGAAGATCTTTGAGCAGAAACAGCGGTATTCGATGGGCGGGATCGGAGTGGGTTACTATGCCAGGGAGGGTGAGGAAGAGTTAGACGTCAATACGATCATGAAGATACTGCCCCACCGCGACCCTTTTCTTTTTGTCGACCGGATCATCGCCCTTCAACAGGGAAAGCACGCTACCGGAATAAAGAACGTGACGATAAACGACTATTTTTTTAAGGGTCATTTTCCCGGCCGGCCGGTGATGCCCGGAGTGTTAATTGTTGAGGCAATGGCGCAGGTAGGCGGGGTGATGATGCTTTCTACCCAGGAGAACCGGGGGAAACTGGCATACTTTCTGGCGGCGGATAATATAAAATTCAGGAAGACCGTGGTTCCCGGCGACCAGTTGGTGTTCGACGTGGTAGCCGGTAAAGTTAAATCCAGAACCGGGCAGGTGCACGGTAAGGCCTTTGTCGACGGAAAACTCGTCGCGGAGGCGGATCTCATGTTTGCTTTAGTTGAAGCATAAGGAACTTCGTTAATCCGTTTTTTCGTTATCTTGTTATCTCGGAGAACTTTTTTGCGAGATAACGAGTCAACGAGATAACGAGTCAACGAGATAACGAGTCAACGAATATGAATATTCATCCTACAGCTATCGTATCTAAAAAAGCCGAGCTTGCCGGCGATATAGAAGTCGGGGCATTCAGTATTGTGGGGGATTTTGTCCGTATCGGCCGGGGCTGCAAGATCGGCAGCCATTGTCTGGTCGAAGGGAATACCTCTATCGGAGATAACTGCCGGATTTTTAGCGGAGCGGTAATCGGCAGCCAGCCGCAGGACCTGAAATATAAAGGTGAGAAAAGCTTCCTGGAGATCGGAAACAATAATATCATCCGGGAATACTGTACTTTTAACATCGGTACCGGTGAAGGCGGCAAGACTGTAGTCGGCAACGATAACCTATTTATGGCCTATTCGCATGTCGCCCATGACTGTAAAGTGGGGAATGACTGTGTCCTCGCCAATAACGGGACACTCGCCGGGCACGTGACCATCGATGACGGAGCCGTTGTCGGAGGGCTGGTAGCAATACATCAGTTCGTAAGAATGGGCACGCTTTCCATAGTCGGGGGGTGTTCAAAAGTGGTCCAGGACATACCGCCTTATTCCACCTGTGACGGCCATCCGGCGCGTGTCTATGGCCTGAACCTAGTAGGTTTACGCCGGCACAAGTTTAGCCGTGAATCAATCGCTCAGCTCAACCAGGCTTTCAAAATATTGTTCAATAGCGGCCTTACTCCAAAACATGCCCTGGATAAAATTAAAGAACAGTTAAAGCCGTCTCGCGAAATATCCATCCTGACTGATTTTGTTAAAAGTTCCCAGAGAGGGATCAGCCGTTCTTGCCGGGCCGGAGAATAAATCGTCATGCAAAAAATCGGGATTATCGCCGGAAACAGGAAATTCCCGTTGATCCTGGCAGAGGCTGCCAGAGGAAAGGGGTATTATACCGTTGCCGTGGCGGTGAAGAAAGACACCAGCCGCAGGATACATGATTACGCGGACAAGGTCTACTGGGTCGGCCTGAATGATTACTCCCGGCTTTTCGAAATTTTTAAATCAGAGGGGATCGCCAATGTGGTGATGGCCGGGCAGATCAGCCCGCATCGGCTCTTTGGCAGGGAAATCAAGCTTGATCTCAGGCTCAAAAAGATATTGGGCGAGATATCCGATAAAAAAGCCGATAGTATCTTTGGCGCGATAGCCCGGGAGCTGAAGTCGGAAGGGCTGGAGTTGATGGATTCCACGCTTTTTTTGCAGGAGTATCTTCCTAAAAAAGGGGCGCTTACCCGGCAGGTTCCAAATTTTGACCAGTGGGAAGATGTTTATTTCGGGTTCGAGCTGGCCAAGGAGATGGGTCTTTTGGATATCGGACAGACGGTAGCGGTCAAAGAGAAGGCAGTGGTGGCCGTGGAGGCCCTGGAAGGAACGGATAATCTGATCCGGCGCGCCGGGAAAATCGCCCGCAACGGTGTAACCGTGGTAAAAGTCAGTAAACCCGGACAGGATAAGAGGTTTGATATTCCGGTAGTAGGTTTGAACACCGTAAAAAACCTGGTCAGGATCAGGGCCGCCTGCCTGGCAATAGAGGCAGAGAAGACCCTTTTTATTGACCGCCAGGAAAGTGTTAGGCTTGCCGATCGGTATGGCCTGGCGATCGTGGCGGTATAAAACCCTTGACATTATCTCGTTTATTGTGTATAAATAAATAGTTGTGAAAAAAAGGAGGAAAAAATGGCAAGGACATCTAGCTCGAAGCCTGCGACATTTAAGCTAAGTGCTCCTCAGGCAAAAAGGGTCAGTGTGGTAGGTAATTTTAATAACTGGGACACCAAGAGTAACTTGGCAAAGAAAGATTCCAGGGGAAACTGGATGGTTAAATTGAACCTCAAGCCCGGGAAATACGAATATAAGTTTTTCGTTGACGGACAGTGGGTTAACGACCCCGGATGCAAGAGCTGCGTGCCTAATTCCTTTGGTTCACATAATTGCACCGTAGAAATCCGATAGAGATTTTATCCCCCACCTTTAAAAAATAATAAATTTTTAAGGTGGGGGATTTTTTATGGCATATTAAAGGTGGATAATGAAATATATTTATGGGCCGGTGAGTTCGCGAAGGCTGGGTTTATCCCTTGGGGTAAGCCTAACTCCTTATAAAACATGTACTTTTGACTGTGTTTATTGCCAGCTGGGGAAAACCCCTGAAGTAACGTTGCAGCAGAAGGAGTATGTCCCGGCAGCGGAGATTCTTGAAGAACTCAAAGGCTGGATGATGAATCATTCCCGTGAATTAGAGGGCCTGGCCTACATAACTTTTGCCGGAGCCGGGGAACCGACCTTGAATACCAGGATCGGAGACTTGATCAGTGAAATCAAGAAAATTACCGGTATACCGGTGGCCGTGATCACCAATGCCTCTTTACTGACAGATGAAATGGTAAGGCAGTCCATCCTGAGCGCCGATCTTATCGTTCCATCCCTGGATGCCCCCAGTGATACGGTGTTGCAAAAGGTCAACCGCCCGCACGCGGGTATAACAATCGAGCAGATTATCGATGGTTTAATTCAGCTCAAACAGCAATATCGCGGCAAGATTTGGCTTGAGATCATGCTGGTGCGCGGTTTAAATGACGACCTAAGGTATATTAAGAAGCTTAAAGAGATAGCGGATAGGCTTGACCCGGATAAGATCCAGCTTAATTCTCCGGTGCGCACTACTACCGAGCCGGATGTGCTGCCTGTGGATAGAAAGAAGCTGGAAAAGTATTGTAAGATGTTCGGAGAGAAGTGTGAAGTAGTGTAGGTACAGAACCAAGGACCAAGGACCAAGAACCAAGTAAAGTCACAGGTCACAAAGTCACAAAGTCACAAGTCACAAGGTTTCGTTCAGTGTTCAGTGTTCGGCATAAAGCACAAAAGTAAACAAGGTTTTTTAACTACTGGGGTGGATAAAGCTATAGCGAGTGACGCTCCTGTAGCTCAACCGGATAGAGCGCTAGCCTTCGGAGCTAGGCGTTGCAGGTTCGACTCCTGCCAGGAGCAGATTGCTTGGTAGTTCATAGTCGGTAGTCCACAGTTTGTTTAGATCCCTCGGCACAAGATTCGGATAAGGACGCCTCGGGATCAATTCGCCCCCATTCTTGCTTTCGCAAGAAAGCATGGGGGCTCATTGAGGAGGAATAATGGTCGAAAGGACAGAGTTTAAAGGTAAGCCGTTACTGGTTTTAAAAAGGAGCGAAGAAGATAATTTTCCTTTCTCCTTCGGAATGAGTAAGGCGAAATTGATCCTGGAAAATATCGAAGAGATCAAGAAATTTGTCGAAGAGAATTCCCAGGCGGCGTAAGGCCGTTGGGAAAAATTGATTTTAAGCAGATGAATGGTATAATTAGGTAAAGGAGTTTTGCCTGATGACGAGAAAATTCTCTAATCTGCTTGCCGCGGCAGCGGTTTTGTTAATTTTGAATTGCGCCTTCGCCGCCGAGAAAAAATACCCGGGCAAAAAAGTCCTTTTTGTCAATTCCTATCACAAGGGTTATGAGTGGAGCGATGGGGAAGAGCAAAGCGCCAAGGATATTCTTGTCTCCCAGGGGGTGGAATTCGAGGCGGTCTATATGGACACCAAGAATAATTCCACCGAAGAATTAAAAAAGCAGGCCGGTTTGCGGGTCAAAGAGTATATCGATAGATTCAAGCCCGACGTAGTCATTACCTCCGACGATAACGCCTTTCAATACGCGATCATGCCCTATTACCGCGACAGCGAACTGCCGGTAGTTTTTTGCGGAATTAACTGGGATGTTTCTATATACGGGGCGCCTTACAAGAATACCACCGGCATCATCGAGGCCGGGCTGATCGGACAGCTTTATAGCCAGTTAAGGAAATATGCAAAAGGGGATAAATTAGGAGTTATCTCCCTGGATGTCCCCGATGAGCGAAAAAATACCCGGTTTTTCGACCGCTATATTCCCGCCAGTAAGATCAGCAATGTTTTCGTAAAGGATTTTCAGGCTTGGAAGGATGCCTTCCTGCGACTGCAGAACAGCGTGGATATGATCGTCTTTGCCTCGCCCGAAGGGATCAACGGCTGGAACAGGCAGGAGGCGGTACACTTCGTTTATGAACATATCCGGGTTCCTACCGGAACGGGAGCAGTGGCCATGACCCCTCCGGCATTGATCGGATTGATCAAACTGCCCCATGAGCAGGGGGAATATGCCGCGCGCACCGCATTGCGTATCCTCGACGGAGAAAAACCCGCGGATATTCCAATTGCCTTCAGTAAAAAAGGAGGCCTTTATCTCAGCCTGGATTTGGCAGGCAAGCTGGACATCGTGCTGCCTCCTTCAATGTTACGCAACGCAAAAGTGATTATTGGATTGGAATAAGAGGGCCATGCGTTTATCCATTACTCAAAAGATTTTTTTGGGTTTCTCCGTAATCATACTTCTCGCCGTATTGATCCTATTGGTCGCTAATCCATTCTTGAACAGGATCAGCCGGCTATCTTCTCAGATTGTCCCCCTTGAAAAAGAGACCTTAGCCTTAGAGAAATACAACGAAATGATCCAGCTTTTAGAAAACAGGCTTGAGCTGTATCTGGTCATCGGCAGCCAGGAATCCAAAGAGGAAGTCCTGGAGACGCTGGGCCAACTGGAGTGGCTTTCCGGCCGTTTTAAAGCGCAAAAGGATTTGGAAGGATTACAGCCGATCTTTGAGTTTAATACCCGGATAGGGGGTTCTACCGGTGAGCTGGTTGCGGCAATCAGCCAAAAGAAATCGGCATACGAAATAAACCTCCAGCTGTTGGAGGTGCTCAGGCAGATCGACGATTTCAAGAAGGCCTATAAAGAGCTGCAAAGGCGCAATCTCCAGGAGTCCCTGAATATCGTTACCGCCGAGAGGGTGATTATCGGCATGCTATTACGGACCTTCGTGGCCCTTGAGGTTTCGATAGTGCTTTTCGGTCTTTTGGCGGCATGGCTGCTTCCCAGGTTGATTACCAGGAATCTTTTTAAATTGCGAAAGGCCACGCAGGAGATCACCGCGGGTAATTTTTTCACCCGGGTCCATGTTTCAGGAAGAGACGAGATC